>CAYUXD010000030.1:3175-14009 GCA_964448655.1 uncultured Eubacteriales bacterium | reverse complement strand
ATCTTCGACTGCATTTGCTTATACAGAAAGAATTGCCGAAAGAGTTATTCATGAAGCTCTAGGCTGGATAAAGGAACAAAATTCTCCATGGTTTTCCTGGATTCATGTCTGGGACCCACACGCGCCATACATGCCTCCTGAACCTTTTAAAAGCAAATTCAAGGATGAACCTTATTCAGGAGAAGTCGCCTATGTTGATTATGAATTAGGAAAATTGTTTGATTATTTAGAAAAAAATAATCTTATGGAAAATACGTTGATCATACTAACCGGAGACCATGGAGAATCTCTGGGTGATCACGGTGAATCAACACATGGCTATTTTGCTTATAACAGCACTCTCTGGGTTCCTTTAATCATTGTGGGACCAGGAGTGAATTCTGGTCGAATAGATCAATATGTCAGCCACATTGATATATTTCCTACTGTGTGCGATTTTCTGAGTATAGAAAAACCTCCTTTCCTTCAAGGAGTTTCCCTACTGCCTTTGATTAGAGGAGAGAAAATGAAGAAAAGGGCCATTTATTTTGAATCATTGGAGGCCTATTATAATAGTGGCTGGGCATCTATTCGAGGATTCATAGAAGAGGAGAAAAAATTTATAGACTCCCCTATTCCTGAATTTTACAGCCTTGAAGATGACTTTGATGAAAAGATAAATCTTGTCCAGAAGACTAATGTGGAGAAATATCAGAAAAAGCTAAAAAAAATGGAAGAAGAATTTTCTTTTCCTCTGAAAGGCCAAGCCGTTCAAAAAATTGACCGCGAAGCTCAAGAGAAACTGAGAAGTTTGGGATACCTTGCCTCTCCCTTACCTCAATTAAAAAAGAACTTCGGACCAGAATATGATTTAAAAACTCTTCTCCCTTTTCAGAAAAAATTAACCAGGGCGATTATGTTTTATGATGATGGCAGAATAGAGGAAAGCATTAAATTAATGAATGAAATTATCCAGAAGAGAAAAGACTTTGCTTCGGCTTATACTCATCTTTCCCACATATATAGAAATCAAGGACGGATAGAGAAAGCTATCCAAGTAATGGAGGAAGGATTTAATAATAATCCGAACAATTATACAATCATTTCAACCTACGGCATTCTTTTAGTTGAAGAAGGGAAGTTGGATAAAGGCATTGAGGCTCTCCAACGGGGGCTCGCATTATTAGACTTTAATCCTGAACTGTGGAATTACTTAGGAGTTGCTTATTGGAAAAAAGGTAATTATCAAAAAGCTCTTGAACACTACAGGAAAGCCCTTTCCCTGGATAATAACGATTCTCTAATTTTTAATAACTTAGGTGCGCTTTACCTCTCGATTTTTATGCGCACTAAAAAAGTAGATACTCATTCTCAATCAGTCGAATATTTTAAAAAAGCTATCGAGCTCGATCCCGATTTGGCTTCAGCGTATAATGGATTAGGTGGGGCATATAAAATAATAGGAAAAATCGATGATGCCATATCCTGTTGGGAAAAGTCATTAAAATTGAACCCAAATTATGATTTCCCTGTTTATAACTTAGGAATGGCTTATTATGAAAAAGGGGATAGGGCTCAAGCCCTCAGATATTTCAAGAAATACCTTGCACTAAAAGCTGGTATCATTTCTCCTGAAGAAAAGAAAAAAATAGAAGATCTTATCCAAAAGTGCAAATTATAAAAAATTGTTCTTTTATCTTTTCAGGATATAAAAATCCCTTTTGCTTTTGTCTTTTTTTACGAGTCTGAAATCAATAATCTTATACTTCCTCTCGAATAGAGTCTTGAAAACCTGCCTTGTCTTTATCCTCCATTCAAGGGGGATACTCCTTATGTTGTTCTCAGCAACATCTGTCTCGCGGAGCATACGGTAAAAATCGACAGGAATTTCAACCAGAAGAAATTCATGGTCTAAATCAAGGTTTAAGTCTTTGACCACTTCAAGTTTTAAGGCTCCGCTCCGGCCTTTGATTTCCTCGGTGCCAGCCTTGAGCGCATTATAGCCTGAGCCAATCAAGTGCTCTAAATCATATTCAGGCCTTTGAATATCTTTCTTGAGATCCCAGGAGACCAGAAACCTGTCGCAGAAAATATCTACTCTATTCAACGATCCGCCAAAGTCTCCATAATAAGCATCCCTGTATCCAACCACATCCATTCCAAAGTGATGGATATTCCGGTAAGCATTGATTCCTGTTAAAGGATCATAGGTGCAGGTGACAGTATAAATCCCGAATATCTCCATCAACTTATCTTTCTGGAACTGCTTTATTAACACGCCGAGACCAAAGTGCTGAAAATCTGGCTTAACACCCGTATACTGGGAATAAAATTGAAGATTATCAGGTTCTCTGAAGGCAATTTTTTTGTCCTTTATTCCGACAAATCCGTAAGAAAAGCCGATAAGATGATCTTTGTCCTGCTTAAAAACTCCGCTCCTCTCTTCCTCATAGACGGCTATAAATAAGCTACTTCCATCATACAGAAAATTTTCGCACATCATGTTTCGTTCGCCAGGTAAACTATCGTTTGGTTCACCCCAAATCTCATTCCTCAAATCTTCATACTTTTGGTAGTCGCGGTAGTCTTTTGATGCCTCCACTTTAAACAAAAAATTTTTTCCTTTGATCTTGTGAATCTTTTCAAATTCTTTCATTTTTGAAAAAGTCAGCTTCAGAAAATCTTGCTTAAGATTACAATGATTTTATCCAAACGCTCTTTCCAATGCAAATTCCTTTTGGGGTCAGGTCTTGCTTTTTGCTTTTTGCCCTTCTTTGGACATTTTATCATCAGACATTATCAAATGAGGAAGGACTAAGCCTTGAATTTTGACATATTATTGTTAGACATAAACAGGAGAGCATCGAAAGGCAATGTTAAAGTAAAAATGTCAGAAGTCAAGATCCGCCCCAAGAGAACAAAGGGATTAAGGGGGATGACCTCCCAAGGAAAGGCAAAAAGCAAGACCTGACCCCTTCCCTCCTTCGACCCCTTCCCTCCTTCCGCCTTTTTTTAGAAAAAGGGGCCTGACCCCTTTTTTCCCCTTAGAAAAAGTAGCCTGTCCCCCTTTATTTATTTAAGATTTGAATTCAATTTTCTTTCATTATATGGTAATTATCTTTGTCGGAAGACAGCTATCTGAAAAGACTCTAATAGACTTTAAAGGAGAGACAAAATGAAAGTCTTCAAAAAAATCATGTTCACGGTTTTTTCACTCCTTATTCCCTTTCTCCTCCAGGCAGCAGAATTTCAGGTTAAAGTCATAAAAAGCGAAGATGACCTGCCTGAAAAATTTTGCAGCCACTGGGAAAAGGGAGATTTTCTTATTTTTGACGGAAAGAACCTGACCTTAATCGGCGGAGCCAAGAGACGTCTGAAAGACCTGACTAACTATCCGAAAGGCGACGCCATGGGCAGTATTATCAGTTTCGTCCCTGCCGGAAAAAAAATAGAGAGCAACTTGAATATCGGATCACCAGCCATCAAAATAAAGAGAAAAAGAGAATATCTAACCTACAACTCGGTTAAACCTTTAAAAGCGACCGCCCCAGAAGAGGCTCTTGCTTTCGAAGCCACTGCTTTTTATGAAGGCAAAAAAGGGGGAAAAGCCCAAATCAGGACTCTCTATCATTTTTCGCCTCTCGAAGGAAGAATTGATATCACTTCAACCATAACTAACACAGGAAAAAAAGAGTTCGAAGACCTGGACTATAATCTCTATTTTTATGCATTTCACAGTTACTACTTCAGCCCCTTTAACAGAAAGAAACATCCTGGCTTAAGATTCAGAGTTTACCAGAAAGAAGGACATTATTTAGCCTGGCTTAATATGAATCCTCTCCGGGAGGAAGAAAAATCTGTTAAGGACGATGAAGAACCTCCTCCCATACCAGGAACATTAGCTCCCCAGGAAGTATTTGAAATTCGCCACATTCTGCTTGTAGATACTCAACATGAAAAATTACTCCAGAAGATCTATCAAATTTTTAGCGTTAAGCCAGAAGAAGCGCTCATTCATTTTGAGGATTTCAATGGCGGCTCCGTGGAAGTCATTGTCAGAGATGCTTATTCCTCTTCTACCTTTTTCCGATCCTTTATGGAAAATCCTTCTTTCATCAAAGTTCCTCTTCCCAAGGGAGCTTATACCGCGAGAGCAAATTTCTTCCCGGCTGTCTGCGAAGAACTCCTGGTTGTTGGATTAGAAAAGGAAAGCTCATGCGTTCTTCAAAATCCCCCGCAGGGAAACGTGAAGGTGAAAATTATAAACAGTAAGGGAGAATTTGTACCCGGGAAGGTTACTTTTATCGGCCTTTCCCCGACTGAAACTCCCTATTTTAAACCCGAAAACCCTGTAAAGAGCGGAAGAAGTTGGGAATCTTACAAAAACTCCTGTTTCCCTCAAGAAGAGGGGATGGAAGTTAAATTACCCGTTGGAACCTATCTCATCTCTGCCTCGAGAGGCCCGGAATATTCTATGGATAAAAAAGCCGTCGAAATATTGAAGAATAAACAGCAAGAATTGATCTTTCGCCTAGATAGAGTACTGGAGACTCCAAATCTCATCGCAGTCGATCCCCATATGCACACCCAAAAATCAGACGGAAGAGTGCTCATTCCTGAAAGGATAAAATCTGTTGTAGCCGAGGGAGTCGAGGTGGCTGTGGCTACTGACCACAATTACATCGCGGATTATTTCCCAACGCTCAAGAGACTTGGCCTGAACAAATACCTAGCCGTTATAGCCGGGAATGAGGTGACTGTCTCAGGCTTAATCCATTATAACACCTATCCCTTAAAATACAGGCCTGAGGAGGAAAACAACGGAGCAATCTACCCTGTCGCTGAGGAAGTCTCCCCCCTTTTTAATAGGAGCCGGAAAAAAGATCCCAAAGCCATCCTTCAAGTTAATCACCCTAGGTCCGGAACCATAGGTTATTTCAACAATTATCTACTTGACCTTGAATCCGCGGCTTTTGCTCGAGTGAACTTCGATACATCCTTCGATGTTCTGGAAGTAATGAATGGGCCTTATTTTCATTCCTCCAATTTTTGGGCGATTGAGGATTGGCTTCATCTTTTAAATAGGGGTTACTACTTTCCCCTCATCGGCTCTTCCGACTCCCATTCGATAGACAGGGGAGAACCCGGCTACTCTCGAACATATGTTATGTATGAGGGAGAAGAAGGTGATAACCTGAACTGGGAAGCCATTGCTCTTTCCCTAAAGAAAGGCCGATCTTTTGCCAGCAACGGCCCTCTGGTGGAGCTTAAAGTCAACGATAAATACAGCCCAGGAGATTCCTTTACATCCTCGAGCGGAAAAGCTGAGATATGGATAAAAGTTCAGAGCGCACCCTGGGTGGCAGTGGATGAAGTGAGATTAATTGTAAACGGAGAAAGGAAAATCATTTTCCCGGTTAAGTCTGCAGAAGAAGAGCCTCAGAAATTCACAAAAAAACTCAGTTTAAAACTAGAGAAGGACTCCTACATAGCAGCAGAAGTTCTGGGCAAGAAGTCTCTCTACCCTGTCTTACAACAATACTCAAAAAAAGGGCTCCTAAAGGATGCAACCCTCCCTTACGCCCTGACAAATCCTGTGTTTATTGATGTAGACGGAAACGGAAAGTTTGATCCTCCTCAACCAGAAAAAATAAAATTGCGCTCTGACATCCCAGAGCCAAAAAAATTAATACAGCGTTATGAATGAGAGGAATAAAAGTTAAAAATCTGGAAGACATCATCATTCGGAAAGAATAGCGCAACAACCCTCTGCTAAGTGGTAATGCATATTTTCCCTCTACTCGATTGAATGAAAAACAATAATAACTTTTCAGACATTTCCCTTGCAAAGTCCCGTGAAATACCTTCTAAAATCAGGACATTAATATTTGCTCTCCAAATTTTAATAGTTATTGCTCTTCTTGTGATCTGGCTGAGTTCCGAATCTATTCAGAAGAGCAAAAATTTGTGGGTTCTCTTCATTTATAGCTTTCCTTCTCAATTTTTGATCCCTGTTGTTCCTCACGAACCTGTTCTCCTTTATTTTGGTAAATTTTATTCTCCTTTAACGGTTGCCTTGGTAGACATAGCCGGCACAGTGCTGACTGAGGCCCTCAATTATTCAGTATTCAATTTTATTGTAGATACAAGCTTTTTCCAGAAAATGCACCACAGAAAATCTGTTACCAAAGTAGTTGAACTATTCAACAGGGCTCCTTTTGTCGCTCTTTTTGTGGCAGGGCTCACTCCCGTGCCATTCTATCCTTTCCGCTTCTTGGTTGTCATGGCGCATTACCCCATCTGGAAATACCTCCTGGCTGTTTTTCTCTCCAGAACTCCCCGGTTTTACGTCCTTGCTCTTTTAGGCCAGGCGATCAAGATTCCAGATTACTTGATAATCGCAATATTTATAATTCTTATTGTCTCAGCTAATATTCCTCTTTTGAGGAAATTTTTTAATAAAAGACAAAGAAACAAAACATATGCCTCTTAAGGCCTTGGTTACTGGAGCAACTGGTTTTATCGGGAGTCATCTGGTTCAAAGCCTGGTAGAAGAAAATTGGGATGTGTCCTGTCTTATAAGGTCCAAAAGTAGGACTGAATATCTGCGAAAATTCCCTGTTCGTTTTATCGAAGGCTCTGCGAGTGACATAAATAGCTTAGGGAAGGCGGTCAAAGGTCAGGATTACGTCTTCCATCTGGCGGGGAGAATTCGGCCAGCCAGCCGCACAGTTTATGATATTGCCAATCATCAATTGACCAGGAATTTGATCCAGGCATGCCTCAGGAAAAATCCATCCCTCAAACGCTTTGTCTATGTCTCCTCTATATCCGCAGCTGGTCCCTCTCTTCCAAATGTTTACTCTGAAGAAAACCAGGCTCCTTCTCCCGTTTCAGAGTACGGTCGAACCAAACTTAAAGGCGAAGAAGCCGTCCGTGAGGTATGGGATCTCATCCCGGCCACTATTATTCGCCCTCCTAACGTCTACGGCCCAAGACAGCAGGAAACTGAACATCTGATAAAACTTATCAGTACAAGGATTGTCCCTCTTCTCAAAAGAAAAAAAGAAACAACCAGCCTCATTTATGTCATGGACCTCATCCAAGGTATACTCCAGGCAGCTCTTTCGCCAAAAACTAAAAACCAGGTCTATTATTTAACAGACGGAAAAGGCTATTCCTGGCGAAAAATTATTCTCACTGTAAAAAAGGTTGTTTTGGGAGAGTCTTTCTTCTTTCCTCTTCCTGAGGAATTAATTTCTTTTGCGGCCTGGCTCGTTGATATATTCAAAAAGACACGTCTCATAAAGTCTTATTTCGGGCAAAAGCTCTGGCGCGCCATGACTCAAACTCCCTGGCTTTTCTCTTCATCCAAAGCAGAGAAAGATTTCTGTTTCCGCGCCAGATACAGCCTGGAAAAAGGAATCAAAGAGACAGTTGGCTACTATCAAAAGTGACTCCGCGTATCCATAAAACCTGATAACTCCTAATAATAAAATTGTAGGGGCTTGATTTATCAAACACGCACTTATGATTATGCGCAAGGAATTGATTCATATTCTGTAGGGGCTTGATTTATCAAACACGCACTTATGATTATGCGCAAGGGATTGATTTATCTTCTGTAGGGGCTTGATTTATCAAACACGCACTTATGATTATGCGCAAGGGATTGATTTATCTTCTGTAGGGGCTTGATTTATCAAGCCCGCATTACAAAGATAAAAAGGAATCGCATATGAGCTAAAATATACCAGTGACTCGATTAGTTTTTGACTTAAATATGTCGAGATGCTATAAGTTCAAAGTCAGGCCGAGAATGAACGAAAACATTTTTTCCTCGCAAGAAATTTCCTGCATCGTCAACCCGCAGGCAGCAAACAAAAAGTGGCAGAGAAGAAAGAAGCTTAAAGCCTATCTCCAGAAAAACCTGCCATGTCAGATCATTGATTTTCAAGGAAGCAAAGAAGAAACCATTGAAATGGCCAGGAAGCAAAGTCTGACTCAAAAAATCATAGTGGCTGTGGGTGGAGATGGGACAGTTGCCGATGTCATCCAAGGCATCATCGAAGCCCGAAGAGAGAAGGATATCATCTTAGGAATCGTACCCTTTGGAAGCGGTAACGCTTTCCGAAAGTCCCTGGGCATTCCTAAGAGTGTAAAAAAGGCTATAAGGCTCCTCAAAGAGGGAGAAACAAGAGAAATAGATCTTATCGATATCGAAGGAAAAGTGACCGGAATTGCCAGTATCGGAGCAACGGCCAAAGTCACCCAGGAAAGACTTCAACATAATATTCAAGGCTTCTTAGGTCATATCTTAGCCTCAAGGATCATGCCCTCCTTACCCAAAACAGAACAGCAAATAGAGCTTTTCGATGGTATTAGCGATAACGGAGAGCAATTTGATAAAAAAACTTTAAACCTTAGCCTTTATGAGTGTGTGATAGGGAAAACAACCTATTTTGGTTATAGCTGGAAGGTTGCTCCCAGAGCCAAAATCGATGACGGATTTCTCGATATTACTCTGTATGAAACAAGCGGATTAAAATACTTATTATTTTTTCCTCTCATCTTTTTCGGCCTGTATCAAAAAACACAGAAACATTTTAAAGCAAAAAAAATGATCATTCGGGGTAAAGACCTTCCTGTCCAGTACAACGGTGAATTTCTGGGAATAAAGGATCAGTTTGAATTCAGAGTTCTTCCTCGAGCTCTGAAAATAATCGGTCCAAGAGTTGTAGGGGCTTGATTTTCTTTATCCATTAATACTAAAAAACTCTATATTCTGGCCTGTTTAATGCACCAGTGTCTTTGTGTTATGGCAGGGGTGTATTGTCAACGTCATCCAGAGCGCAGCGTTTTTTACCGGGTGCTTTTTCATTACTTCGAGAGTTTTCTTCTGGAATATGAATCTCGTTTTGAGCATGAGTACGGGTACTTTCGTCCCATTATACAGGAAGTAGTGGACCGTTATCTCGACTGCGGCAATCCGCTCTGTGGATTTGCTCGCATCAGGTGTCCAGAGTGTGGGGAAGAGCAGCTCTCGTGCTTCAGCTGCAAGACTCGGAGTTTTTGTCCATCCTGTCATGCAAAGCGCCTTGAGGAGTGGGGCAAGTGGATGAGGGAGAAGCTCCTTTTGGATGTCCCTCACCGTCAGGTAGTCTTGGAATATCTATAAAAGTCGAAAAACTGTGACTTAGAAGGCGAACTCTATTTTGTATTTACCTTATTCCGGCATTTCCGCTGATCCTTTCTAATAATCGCGAATTTTTCATTGACAGGGTATGTCTCTTCTATCTACTATTATCTACAGGGCAGGTCAGAAGGTGGAAATTGAATAAAAATGAGCCGAACTCAGTGCACTCCCAAAAACCAATTTCCTATAGTTAAAGCGATGAAAAATCATTAGGTATAGAGATGGCTTTTAATATATGCTCAATAAAGAGTTCTTTCTAATCAATCGAATGTCGTTAAAAGTTGGGAGAGACTTTTCGGTCAGGAAAAAAGTAAACTCCCCTAAATTTAAGGAGGAAGGAATGCAAAAATACAAACAGATATTCCTTATCATTATGTTAGGAGTTTTCTTCTCCCTCAGTGTCTCTGCCCAGACAAAAATACCTACCGAAGAAAAGTTTTTCGATATTATTCGCACGGAAGGAATTGCCAAAGCGGTCGAAGTCTTCCGGACCGTGCAGAAGGAATACCCCAAAGCTGCCATTTTCAGGGAAGCGGCATTAAATAGCTTAGGATATCAGTTTTTCAATATGGGGAAAACTGAAGATGCCCTGGGGATATTCAAGCTTAACATCGAGGCCTACCCGGATGCCTTCAATACCTATGACAGTTATGCTGAAGCCTGTATGGTGCAGGGGGATATTGAATCAGCTATAGAAAATTACAAGAAGTCAGTCGAGCTCAATCCAGATAATGTGAATGGAGCCAGATACGTCATTGTGCTGGAGAATTATACGAAACAGGAATACATGATTCCCCTGAGGGATGGAGTCAAGCTGTATACCCAGGTTTATACGCCTAAGGATACCAGTCGAACCTATCCCCTACTTTTTTCAAGAACGCCCTATTCTGTTCGCAATTATGGACTCACCAATTACAGAAACAGGCTGGGACCGAGTGATCTATTTACCAAGGAAGGTTTTATCTTCGTGTATCAGGACGTCCGCGGCAAATTCAAATCCGAGGGCGAGTTTATCGTTATGAAGCCCTATAAGCCTGAAAAGCGTGGCCCTCAGGATACAGACGAAAGCAGCGATGTATACGATACAATTGAATGGCTGCTGGAGAATATTCCGAATCATAACGGCCGTGTAGGGATGTGGGGCGGCTCTTACGGCGGATGGCAGACGGTCATGGGGATGATGGATGCCCATCCGGCTTTAAGAGCGTCTTCCCCCCAGGCGTCTCCTGCGGATATGTGGATCGGTGACGATTTCCATCACAATGGTGCCTTCCGGCTCATGTATACCTTTGATTGGCTGGTGAATGATGCCTGGCCAAGGACTGGCCCGACAATCCTCCGTCCTCCCCGTTTCAATTACAGGACACCCGATGGCTACAAATTTTTTATGGGCCTGGGTCCAGTCTCGAATATCAATAAAAAATACCTGCACAATCAGGTTCCCACCTGGAATGAATACATGGAGCACGGGGACTATGATGAATACTGGCAGAGGCAGAATTTGCTTCAGTATCTGGATAACATCACCCATCCTGTATTGAATGTTGCGGGATGGTTTGACGCGGAAGATTTTTACGGTCCCTTGAGTATTTACTCCACGATTGAAAAGAAAAACACCTTTAATAAGAGCATACTTGTGGTGGGGCCCTGGTTGCATGG
>CAYUXD010000030.1:0-3165 GCA_964448655.1 uncultured Eubacteriales bacterium | reverse complement strand
GGCTATATGGATGGAGATGAGTTAGGCGACATCAAGTTTGATAAAAAGACGGGCGTGTATTACAGAGAGAAGGTTGAGTTCCAGTTCTTTATGTATCACTTGAAAGGGGAAGGAGAACTCGATCTGCCTGAAGCACTGGTTTTTGAAACAGGAACGAACGAGTGGAGGTCCTATGACCAGTGGCCGCCCAAAGGAACAACCGAAAAACGTCTTTATCTTCAAGCCGAAGGGCAGCTTTCTTTTACACCTCCATCAGAAACTTCGGAGCAGGCATTTGATGCCTATACCAGCGATCCCAGCAAACCGGTGCCCTGGTCAGCCAGGATTCAGAACCGCCAGGGTCATCTGTGGATGGTCGAAGACCAAAGGTTTGCGGCGCGAAGACCGGATGTTCTTGTCTATGAATCCGATGTCCTGATAGAGGATATTACCATTGCTGGCCCCATAATTGCGAACCTTTATGTTTCGACAACCGGAACCGATGCGGATTGGATCGTCAAATTGATCGATGTCTATCCCAGCAGTGCTCCGGATGGGATGGGCGATTACCAGATGCTGCTGGCTGGTGAGGTGTTTCGAGGTAAATACCGGAAGAGTTTTGAAAATCCTGAACCCACGGTGCCGAATCAGGTGACAGAGATTGAATTTGATCTGCACGATAAATATCACTGTTTCCGCAAGGGACACAAGATCATGGTGCAAGTCCAAAGCACCTGGTTTCCGTTGATCGATAGGAATCCCCAGAAATTTGTGGACATTTACAAGGCAACAGAGGAGGATTTCCAAAAAGCGGTTCACAGTGTATATCGTTCCAAGAAGTTTCCTTCACATATAAAAGTCAAAGTAAAAACGAACAATTAATAAAGTTTAAGTTGGCTGAAGAGTATTTGAAAAGAGAATATGAATGGTATAATTACTAAAGACTTGAATCTTAGAGCTCAGGAGGAGAGATGAAAAAGAATCTTGTCTTAATCATTACCATTTCTTTGTTGTTATCCGGTTGTGCTCCTCACATTCACCTCGATTTTCTTGGAGAAGAGAAAGTTCAGGAAGTTCTCCTTATTAAAAGTCCGGCCAAAGAAAAAATCCTCATCCTTGATGTCGCGGGCCTCATCAGTACCACCGTTAATCCCGGTTTATTCGAAAGAGAGGGGGATATCCTCTCGAGAGTTTACTACAGGCTGGAGAAAGCCTCAGAGGATAAAAAGATTAAAGCCTTAATCCTTCGCCTGGATACTCCGGGAGGGGAAGTCACGGCAAGCGATATTCTTTACAACGAAATTTTAAGATTCAAAGAAAAAACCCACATCCCTGTCGTGGGCCTAATGATGGGGCTGGCCGCATCTGGGGGGTATTATGTCGCTTCAGCCTGTGACCATATCATTGCCCATCCTTCAACAATCACCGGGAGCATCGGTGTTATTTCAATTTTTCCCAATCTTCAGGAGCTCTTTACGAAAATCGGAATAAAGGTAAATGTCATTAAATCAGGAGAGATGAAAGATTCAGGAAGTGTCTTTAGAGATTTAACCGAGGAAGAGAAAAAGATTTTTCAAGGTGTGATCGATGAACTGTACAACAAGTTTCTGGATGTGGTCTATCAAAAAAGGAAGGACTCGCTTTCCTTTGAGAAGCTAGAGAAAATAGCTGATGGCCGGATTTACACTGCCTCTCAAGCTCACGAGCTAAAATTGATTGATGAAATCGGCTATTTTGATTCGGCTTTGAAGAAAGCTCTTTCTCTGGCTAACCTGAAAGAAGCAAAAGTTATCGCTTATACTTATTATCCTAAGAGAAAAACAAATATATATGCCACAAAATTAGAGAAGTCTTCTCTCTTTGAAGGAAATAACTTTGAAGATATGCTTCGTTCATTAAAAAGTGGTTTTTATTATCTTTGGCTACCCCAGGTTTCGAGATAAGATAATTGGTCTGGCGGGAAAAGCTGTAACAAGGAAGGGGCAGTTTAATTTATGTGCCGATCTTGGCTTCAACTTCGAAAACTGGCGGATTTAAAATGTGCGCTGTGACAGAACAGCTATCCACAGCCTTGATCACAGCTTTTTTATATTTCTCAGGAAACTCAGGAGGGAGTTTGATCTCGATCGAGATTCTTTCGATCCTCTTGGTTTCTGGATTCCTTCG
This sequence comes from uncultured Eubacteriales bacterium, assembly GCA_964448655.1. Taxonomy (GTDB): domain Bacteria; phylum Acidobacteriota; class Aminicenantia; order Aminicenantales; family Aminicenantaceae; genus SOIV01. The sequence continues at coordinate 1,020 of CAYUXD010000030.1, read as the reverse complement.
TGTCTTCATCACAACGGCTGCCTTTTCAGTAGGTATTCCTCGCTTCTGGCAGAAAAAAAGAACATAAATACCAGCACAGGTAGCAATGGAGGCTAAAAACAAATCAAAGGGAGCAGGTGCTGAACCATCACCACCTGAGTATACCGGCTGATCGGTTTTTATGACAAATCCCTTGTATTCGGCATCCACCCGCAACCCGCCTGGGAAGGAAACCTTCATTTCTCGATCCATATCTTTTCTCCTTTCCGTTTCAATCAGAAATATTAATTTTTAGCTTAATCATCTCTCATTGTCAAAAACATTAATTGTTTCCGAACGATCATCTGTGTCAACTCTTAGCATTTTTCCAAAGTTGCTTAGTCCTGTGTCATGGCGAGCGACCATTGGGAGCGCGGTAATCCTCCGTTGCGAGCGCAGCGTGGCAATCTCATACAATAAATTGTCACTGCGAGCAGCTCAGAAGATTCCTTCGTTTTGCTCGGAACAGGCTGAGCAATCTTCCAGTCTATTATTTTGCAGGTTATTGGCTGACAGCTTTAGAAAAAATAGCAAGTAACAATTTCCTGTCTTTTGATGTCAAAGCGAATCTTCCAAAAAGGTCATAAATCATTTCTGTCATATGGCGCTTGTTAGTTTTGTGAATAAAATTTTTCTGCTCCAATTTGCGAAGAATAAGACGTATGCATTCTTCCTGTTCCTTTCGCGAAAGAGGCTTTTCTCTTATAGCCTCAACTTCTTTGAAATTATCATAGGCGAATATCTGAAACAGGGTCAGGAGTACAGCAGAGGCAAGGTTATAAGAAGGCTGTCTTGAAGCCTGGGGAATCATGAACCTGAAATTTGAGGAGCGCAGCTCATCTGAAGTCAGACCTGTCCTTTCACTTCCGAAAAGAAGTCCGATCTTTGTAGAGGCGGGAAATTGAAACATTTCTTCCACAGCATCCTTGAGGGAAACAGAGGGAAAATTTTTCCTTGTTTTCGAGGTAGAAGCAAAGATTATATCCAGATCAGCGGTGGCTT
>CAYUXD010000029.1:0-14095 GCA_964448655.1 uncultured Eubacteriales bacterium | reverse complement strand
GTGTTGTTGGTAATAACTGTATTTATATTTAAATTAGCATCATAGAGAGGTTTTTTTATGCAAAAGTTAAACGTCTTTAACATTTGTGGCAAAAATGTCTTTAGATCGTTCATAGAAAAGCCTGTGATCTGCGTTTATTTCAATATGTTATGTTTCCAACATGTTAAAGTGAATATATGATTATAGCAACACTTTTTTAGTATTATGCCCGCAATGACATTGTAAAAATATATATTGCGTTTATATTAATAAAGAAATGAATAAAGAAATGAAGAAGGATGTGAATATGGAAGTAAAGAGGGAAATGAATAAGAATCTTATCTCGAAAGAAACGATTGCCAGTTTTCGGATTATCCCCAAAATATCCTTCATCATCCTTTTTCTTCTTTTTTGGCTTTTTTCCCTCCCCGCCTGTGTTTCCCATCTCAAGGATGCTAAGTTTTTTTATTCTCAAGGACAGAAGTTCTCTCGCCTCTACCAGACTGAGAAGGCAATTGCTTCTTTCAAAAGAGCCTTAATCGAGGCTGAGCTAGAGGCTCAGAAGCATCCTTCAGCCCAGGCTTTCATGTTGAAAGGGATGGCTGAATTGAACCTGGAATTGTGGGAGGAGGCAGAGGAAAGCTTTCTCAATGCTTTTTCTTACGGGTTTGAAAAGGGCGAGGAATGGGCTCGCGAGATTTCCCTTTTAGGATTGGCTTCTTCATTGGATGAACTTAAGCTTGAAGATTCTGCTCTCAAGATCTACGCCAGTGTTCTTGATAAATCCAAGCTAAAACAAGTAGCTGTTTTTGCCGCTCAAAAATATACAGATGCGATGCTCAAAAGATCGCTCCAGAAAGAAGGGAAAGAGAAGCAGAAGTTATTGACTGAAGCCCTCAAAGCAGCAGAGAAACTTACCGATAAGGATTTAAGCTGCGGCTTTTATCATTATCTCCAATCTCAGATTTCGAGCCACCTCGAAGACTACAAAGAAAGCTTTGAAGAGGCTGTGATGGCCAGAGAACTGGGGCTTCCAAAAGAAGATATCTTCCGGGATAATGACCTTCAAATTGTATTTTGCTATCAGAGTCTAAAGGAAAAACTTCCGGAGGAAGAATGGGAAGAGTTTCGGTCCATGTACATGGCATGGGTGAAAAGATGGAACTGGATAGATCCTGAAACTCCTGATTGGAAAAAAGAGGTTAGGAATGCTGCCGACAATTGAGTGGAGAAAAGATAGAGTTGTCATCATCGACCAGAGAAAGTTACCGGGGGAGGAAGTTTATGTGGAGTGCACGGATTACAATCAGGTGGCTGAGGCTGTGGAAAAGATGATAATCCGGGGAGCACCGGCCATCGGGATTGCTGCCGGGTATGGTGTGGCGCTGGGCCTGTTGAGGATTGAGAACGAAGATAATCTGGATGATGAATTTGACCGTATTTATCGCCGCCTGGAGAGGACAAGGCCGACTGCCCGCAATTTATTCTGGGCTCTGGAAAGGATGAAAAAAACCTTCGAGAAGAACAAGCGTCTGTCATTAGCCCAGCTTAAGCAGAGAATGATCCAGGAGGCGGTGGACATCGAGAGAGAAGACATAGAAACCAACAAGAAAATTGGTATTTGGGGAAAGGACCTGCTCAAAGATGGTCAGTCTGTCCTGACTCACTGCAATGCTGGGTCGCTGGGAACAGCCGGCTACGGCACAGCCTTGGGAGTAATCCGGGCTGCCTTCCAAGAGGGAAAGAAGATTCATCTTTATGCTGATGAAACCAGGCCTTTGCTTCAAGGGGCAAGATTGACATGCTGGGAACTTGATAGAGAGAATATCCCGGTCACTTTAATAACTGATAACACGGCAGGCTTCCTGATGCAAAAAGGAATGATTTCTGTGGTGATGACAGGAGCTGACAGGATAGCCAAAAACGGCGATACAGCCAACAAAATAGGAACATACACGATAGCTGTTCTGGCAAAAGAGCATAACCTTCCATTCTATGTAGCTGCTCCTTCAAACACCATAGATTTTAACCTGGCTGAAGGAGGGGAGATTCCGATAGAAGAAAGAGATCCTCAGGAAGTTAGAGAGATCGGAGGTCGATGTTTGACTCTTCCCCACGTGAAGGTCCTAAATCCAGCCTTTGACATCACACCTGCCAGGTACATCTCTGCCATAATCACCGAAAAAGGGATTGTGCGTCCTCCCTATGAAAAGAATCTAAAAGCGTTAAGAGATAAAAGAATTTAAGACGATGAATGTTTTAGGGATTGAAACATCCTGTGATGAGACCTCTGCTTCTGTCTTAAACAGCGACTTTGAGATCCTGAGCAGTGTAGTCCTCTCTCAGGACGAGATACATGCTCCTTATGGTGGCGTTGTCCCTGAATTGGCTTCACGCCAGCACCTTACTTCCATAGGCTATGTTGTCCAGGAGTGCTTGGAGCGTGCCTGCCTTAAGCTTGAACAGATCAGTGCTTATGCTGTAACCCAGGGGCCTGGCCTGATCGGGTCTCTTCTCGTCGGCCTTTCATTTGCCAAAGGCCTGGCTTTTTATTTTGCCAAACCTTTGATAGGGATAGACCACCTTGAAGCCCATATTGAGTCTGCCTTCCTTGAGACCAGGGAAATTCCTTTTCCCGCGCTGGCTCTTGTTGTTTCGGGAGGCCACACCTCCATATTCTTTATGAAAAAAAAACTTGATTATAAGCTTGTCGGAAGGACAAGAGATGATGCTGCGGGAGAAGCTCTGGATAAGATAGCCAAATTCCTTGATTTAGGCTACCCTGGGGGGCCGATTATCGATGGACTGGCTGAGAAAGGGAATCCCCGAAAATTCACGTTTGCTCTGCCCCAGATGACGGATGGAAGCCTGGATTTCAGTTTTAGCGGGCTTAAAACAGCTGCTCTGAAGCTGGTTAAAGAAAATAAAATTTCAAAGAGCCATCCTCTTTTGTTCGATTTTTTAGCCAGTTTTGAGATGGCTGTGATCCGGGCATTAGTTTCAAACCTGGCTCAGGCCATAAAGCTCTTCAAGCCAGAATCGCTCGTTCTCTGCGGCGGAGTTGCCAGAAATAAAAAGCTAAGGCACCACTTTACCGAGTTTGGCCGAAAGCAAAGCTTGCCTTCTTTTATCCCTTCTCCCGAGTTCTGCACTGACAACGCAGCCATGGTAGCTTCTCTGGCTTTAGTGAAACTCAAGAGCGGAAAAAAGCTCTCTTTTTCTTTGGACCTGAATGCCTATCCCCGATTTGAATATTAAGGGATCCAATTTTTTCGATTTTTTGAACCAATGAGGTAAAATATACGTATTATTTGATTGAAACAAGACAAACAAGCTAGACTGAATGAATGATAAAATTTATGATTATTGTTCACATAATTTTTTTCAAGGAGGAGTAACGTGAGGATGAAAGCGAGTCTTATTCTGGTCCTAATTTTAACCTTATTTTTCAAGCCCTCTTTCCCCCAGGAAGAAAGAGTGCTTTCTTTTTCTTTGGAAGATTGTATTGTCAAGGCCTTGAAAGACAATCTCAACGTAGCTGTCGAGGTTTATAATCCTGACCTGGCTGATGCTTCCCTTGCTAAAGCCAAAGAATTCTTTTTGCCGCGCTTGGATGTTGGTTTTGGAAATGAACGGACTGAAAATCCTTCTTATTGGTGGCTTGAACAAGCTGATATTGTTGTGAGAAAGTACAATGATTATTCTGTCTCTTTGGTTCAGCAAATACCCACGGGAGGAAACTTCACCCTGGGTTTAACGGGGTATAAATCTGATACAACCGCTGGTTTTCAGACCCTGAATCCAACCTATGGAAATACTCTGCGCTTTAATTTTACCCAGCCTCTTCTGAAAGGCTTTGGCTTCAACGTCAGCAGAAGAGAGATCATCGTTGCTCAAAACAACCTGGATATTTCTGTTAATCAATTCCAATCTGTTCTTATGGATACCATCTACAAGGTTGAGGAAGCTTACTGGAACCTTGTCTATTCTATTGAAGATTACAAGGTCAAACAGCAATCTTTACAGCTTGCTCGAGATCTCCTGGCCAAGAATAAAAAGGAAGTTGAAGTGGGAAAATTAGCGCCAATAGAGATATTGAATGCTGAGACAGTCGTGGCTTCAAGGGAAGCTGACATCCTTCAAGCAGAGGCTCTTATCAGAAGTAATGAAGATGTGCTCAAAGACTTGCTCAACCTCTCTGGAGAAGGGAGGATAAGCACGGAAAGGATTGTCCCTTTGGATAAACCAAGCTTTATTCGAAAAGATATCTCATTAGAAGAAGCGTTGAAAAAAGCTTTAGAGAAAAGACCTGAGCTATGGATGAAAAAGAAAAACATAGAAACAAATGAGTTAAACCTGGGTGTGGTTAAGAACCAGATGCTTCCTGGTCTGGATTTGCAATTTTCTTACTGGAGCCCTGGACTTTCAGGAGATAGGATTCTCTATCAGAACGGAGATCCTTTCCAAGGAGTTATAGGAAAGGAAGAAGGAAGCCCTGGGGATTCTCTTCGTGACGCCTTTAAGCTACTTTATGATAACTGGACCGTAGCTTTGACTCTTTCTATCCCTCTTAGTAACTTTACGACAAGAGCTGATTACGTTAGGGCCAAGATGGAATTGGAGAAGAGCCAGCTCGAACTGGAAAACATCGAAAAGCAGGTCTTTTTAGAAGTTAAGAATGCAGTGAGGGATATTGAAACAAATGCCAAGAGAGTCCAGGCCTATCGGCTTGCCCGGGAACTGGCCGAGCAGAGGTTGGAAGCTGAGGTGAAGAAACTGAATGTGGGACTAACGACAAACTACTTTGTTCTCCAGTATCAGGAGGAATTGGCCAGGGAAAGATCCCTGGAGCTTAAATCTTTAGTTGATTACAGTCTTGCTTGGGCGAGGCTGGAAAAAGCTCTTGGAGAGAGCCTGGAGAAGAGAAACATAAAAATATCCCAATTCTATAAATAAAGATCAATTAACGAGAAGGTCAATAGATCGATAAAGGGGACAGGCTACTTTTTCTTTGTAGGGGCTTGATCTAAATAAATGGGACATAAATAATGGGGACAAAATAATGGGGACAGGTCCATTTATTCAAGGTATTTTTCTTGTAGGGGCTTGATTTATCAAGCCCACCTTATGAATATAAAAATTTTTTATGTTGAGGTTTAATTTATTAAATCCATCTGTCCATTCATAGATTCAAAAATGTGGGCTTGATAAATCAAGCCCCTACAGAAGAAAGGATTTTTTTAGCATAGGAGTTTGGCTCATCAAACCCGCACTTTTCCAAACCTATAGGTTTGATTGACTACCCACACAAAATGGAAGAGAACCGATTTATCAAACCTTATTTTGTTCCTCATTTTTCTTAAAAATTTTGACTAAGCATCATGATTTGTAGTACATATTTTTTAGAAAATTTCAAATGTTTTTATTCTACTTAGCACTGTTCAATGATTGGGAAACTAATCATGGATAAAAAAAGTTTGCTCGATGATTTGATTAAAAATTATAAATTAAAGCACAATAAATCAGAAGCACTCTTTGCGCAAGCTTCCCAGTATCAAATTAGAGGAGGCAGCCATAACCTGCGGCTTTTCGACCCTTTTCCTTTCTACGATGTTCAATGCAGCGGTTCTAAGGTCATGGATGCAGATGGAAATACTTATGTAGATTTTTGGCAGGGACATTTTGCCAATGTTTTAGGACACAATCCAAAAATAGTTATCAACGCCCTCCTTGATTATTTTCAGAAAAATCAGGGGTTGATGACAGGATTTCCCGGGGATTACCAGAGAGAATTGGCGGAGCTCATACTCAGCCGAATAGGGGCAGATAAGATTCGTTTCACCACGAGCGGCACTCTATCTACGATGTATGCCATAATGCTGGCCAAGGCCTTTACAAAAAGAGATTTGGTGATAAAGGTGGGTGGAGGCTGGCATGGGGCTCACCCCTACGCTCTAAAGGGAATTACCGTCTATGACCATGGTTTGCATCAGTTAGAATCTGCCGGCCTTCCCTCTGGGGCTGATTCTATGATAATCATAACCATATTTAACGATATAGAAGATCTTGAGGAAAAATTCAGAGAACATGGAGAAAGAATTGCCTGTTTCGTCATAGAACCTTTTATCGGGGCAGGGGGATTTATTTTTTCCAATAAAGATTACCTCCAGAAAGCAAGAGAATTGACCCAACAATACAATTCCCTGCTGATATTTGATGAGGTAGTTTCTGGATTTCGCTTTCATGCCGGAGGACTTCAAACCTTATACGCCATCAAACCTGATTTAACAGTCTTGGGCAAAGCTATAGGCGGGGGGATGCCAGTCAGTGCAGTGGCAGGAAGAGATGATGTGATGGTACTCTGCAGTCCAGAAGCGAAACCTGATCAGAAAGTGAAGTTTGAAGGGGGCACATTTTCTGCCCATCCCGCATCTATGTTAGCTGGTTTAACCTGTGTTAAGTATCTGATGGAGAACGAGTCTGAAATTTACCCAAGAATAGGACAATTAGGGGCAAAGATTAGGAACGGAATTGAGGAGATATTCACTGCTCATGGATTCAACGTTAAATGCACTGGTTATGGCGAGATGGTGCCTGATAACAGCTCCTGTGTTGGAGTACAATTTCTCCAGGAAAAAATTGACCGCATTACTTCTCCAGAGCAGGTATGGACTCCGGAAGTTAGTGATTTAGAGTTGAGAGAGAAAATTTTCAAATTAGCCATGCTCGATGAAGGATTCAATATTTTCCACGGGTTTGGAGCGGTTTCTGCTGCTCACACAGAAAGTGAAATCCAAGCCTCTTTGGATGCTGTGGAACGGATCGCCAAGAAATGGAAAAAGTATTAATAGCTAAAAATCGAATTGGAAAAAACCAATAGGGATTAGGAGTCATAGATCTCTGATGTAGGGGCTTGATTTATCAAGCCCACCTTTTCTAATATAGGGCTTTGATTTATTCAATCCATTTATTTATAAAAAATGTGTGTTTGATAAATCAAACACCTACAAAACGGATCAAACCTCTACAGGGAGGAGGAACTGATGGATAGGATTAATATCATAATTTATGGATGCGGTGTTATGGGCCGCAAGGTAGCCCAGGCTCTTCTTGATAAAAAAAGTTTCAAGGTAGTCGGGGCAGTAGATATAGATCCTGAGCTTGCGGGAAAGGATTTAGGGGAAATTCTTGACAAGCCAGAAAAGTTGGGCGTTGTGATCGAAAAGGATGCCGAGGCGCTCTTTTCCAAAGTCAAAGCCCACGCTGTCGTGCATACTACAACTTCACATTTAAAGAGTGTTTTTTCCCAGATAACCCAATGCCTGAAGGCAGGCTTGAATATCATATCTACCTGCGAAGAACTATCCTATCCCTGGAAGCGCAACCCAGAACTTGCCCGGGAGATTGATAGTCTGGCAAAAGAGCAGGGAGTGACGGTTGTAGGAACAGGCATCAACCCAGGCTATTTGATGGATACCCTTCCTCTTGTTCTCACGGGTACGTGCCTAAAGGTAAATTCAATCAAAGTAACGCGCATGATGAATTCAGCGAAAAGGCGAGTTCCTTTCCAGGCTAAAGTAGGTACTGGATTGACTCAAGAAGAGTTCAAACAAAAAATTGAAGATAAGGTCATAACTGGACATGTGGGGCTTCTGGAATCCATCAATATGATCGCTGATGGACTTGGATGGGAATTGGATGAAGCTGTGGAACTTCCTCCCCAGCCAGTGATAGATGAGAAAGAGATACAGACTGCGATGGGGACAGTAAAACCCGGGGATGTGATTGGATTAACAAGCATAGCTTATGGCAGGAAGGAGGGCAAAGAAATCATCACCCTTGAGTTTTGGGCCAACGCTGCTGTGGATGAGGAGTACGATGAGATAATTATCCAAGGGGAACCAAACATTCACCAAAAGATTATAGGTGGAGTTCACGGCGATATCGGGACAGTGGCTGTGACTATTAATACCATCCCCAGGACAATTGACGCTCCGGCAGGTCTCAAGGTTATGAAAGATTTGCCTCCTCCTAAAGCTACTCTTTAAACTTTAGCCTTGATAAAAAGAAAAAAGGGGACAGGCTACTTTTCCTGCGAAGATTGTCATTTGATGCAGGGATTTGATTTGTCAAAACAGCCAATATATTTAAATGTGGGCTTGGTTAATCAACCCCTTACATGAAATAATTTTATATCAATAAGCGCGGGTTTGATGAATCAAACCCCTACAAGAAAAAAGTAGCCTGTCCCCTTTTTTGCGCTTTTTTGGCGAACTATGTTAATATTGGGGCAATGGAAATTTCCGCTGTGATCATCACTTTTAATGAAGAAAAGAGGCTTGAGCCTGCCTTGAAAAGTTTGGCTCGTGTTGCTTCAGAAATCATAGTTGTTGACAGTTTCAGCAGCGATGGTACTGTCAAGCTTGCCAAAAAATACACAAAAGAAGTTTTCCAACGACAATGGGCAAATTTTGCAGACCAGAAAAATTTTGCCAATAACAAGGCGTCTTTCCCATGGATTTTATCTTTGGATGCTGATGAAAGACTTTCTCCCGAGCTTCGAGAAGAGATCCTCCAGATTAAAAACGGAGAGCCAGATTGTTCTGCTTTTTCCATGCCCAGGCAGGTCTTTTATCTAGGAAAATGGATACGCCATTCAGGCTGGTACCCAGACCGAAAAATCCGACTCTTCCGCAAGGACAAAGCCCGCTGGGAGGGAGAGTACATCCATGAGAAATTAGTTGTTGAAGGGAAGGTACAGAAGCTTGGGGGCGTGATTCACCACTTTACCTACCGTAATATTTCAGATCATCTGACTCGGGTTGACAGGTTTTCCGAGCTCGGCGCCCAAAAACTCTACACCCAGAAGAAAAAGTGCCGGTTGTATCACCTGGTCTTTCTGCCTATTTTCAGGTTTGCGAAATCATTTTTTTTGAAAGGCGGTTTTTTAGATGGCTATGCGGGATTCATCATCTCTGTGCTCCACGGCTATGCTATTTTTGTTCGATACGCTAAGCTGAGAGAAATATGGAAAAAAGGAGAGAGAATTGAGCCTTTTCCAGATTGACGCAGGAAAAGAATGGAGAGGTGGCCAGAGACAATCTTTTTTCCTGGCTAAAGAGCTAAAACGAAGAGGATTGCCTTTCTTTTTTATCGTCCAACCTGAAAGCCCGCTCCATCAGAAAGCTTGTGAGGCAGAACTTCCCGTCCTCCCCTTTAAGATGAGGAATGAATTTGATCTTCCGGCAATCCTTCGATTGGCTTGGGCCATGAAGCGCAAGAAATGCCTCCTCGCTCATTTCCACGACGCCCATTCGGCAGCTGTTGGTTCAGTGGCCGCTTCTCTGGCCAAAGTTCCCTTCCGAATAATCACCAGACGCGTTGATTTTCCCCTCAAGAAAAACCCTTTTTCCCGGCGCAAATATATGAAGAATGTAGATGCAATCATAGCCATTTCTGAAGGTGTTAAAAAGGTTCTGGTAGAAGGCGGCGTCGATCCCGAGAACATTGAAGTCATCCCTTCAGGAATAGATTTCTCTCCTTTCGAAGAGGATTCCTTAGCATTAACATCTAAAGACTACCTTCATCGCGAATTCTCTTTTGCAGTTGATGATTACCTGGTGGGGATAGTGGCCCATCTTGCTGACCATAAAGGCCACCAGTATTTGATCCAGGCAACAAAGATTCTCAAAAAGCAATCACCCAAGATAAAGACGATTATTGTCGGTGAAGGCCCTTTAAGCATGGAGCTGAATAGGCAGGCAAAAGAGTTAGATGTAGAGGATATTGTCTTTTTTTTAGGCTTCAGGAAGGATATAGCTAAGATTCTTTCTTCACTGGATTTATTCGTCCTTTCCTCTTATCTTGAGGGAATGGGAAGCAGCATTTTAGATGCCATGGCTTGCCGGCTTCCTGTTGTTGCCACCAACGTGGGAGGCATCCCTGAGGTAGTGATCCACGGAGAAACTGGCCTTTTGGTGCCTCCTCGCAATCCTTCGGCATTGGCCCGGGCCATTCTTAAGCTTTACAGCAATAAAGCTTTGGCTTCTCGTTTAGGACAGAAAGGATATGAGCTTGTCCATCGAAAATTTTCGGCAGAGGCGATGGCAGACAAGGTTGTGCATTTGTATGAAAGAGTAGGTTTAAGAAAGTGGATTAAGATCCATGAGAAGGCTTAAAGTTGAGAGAGTGGAGCTTTCGCTCTTAAAGCTTCCTTATGTTCATTTTTTTGAGACGAGCTTCGGCCGAGAAGAAGAGCGAGAATTCATTCTTGTGAAAATTTATAGCGATGGAATTTGCGGGTATGGTGAGGTTGTATCTGATAAGAGTCCTCTCTACAGCTATGAGACAACCTCCACGGCCTGGCATATATTGAAGGATTTTTTGATTCCTATTGTTTTGGATAAATCCATCTCCGATCCTCATGATTTTTACAGAGAGGCGAAAAAATACCGAGGGCATCCGATGGCAAAGGCGGGATGCGAACTTGCCCTCTGGGATCTTCAGGGGAAAAAAGAAGGAAAGCCGCTCTCAAAACTTTATGGAGGGGAAAAGACGGAAATTCCTGCAGGAGTAAGCGTCGGAATCCAGGATTCCTTTTCTGAACTTCAGGAAAGGATTCAATCTTTTCTCGAGGAAGGCTACCAGAGAATAAAACTCAAGATAAAGCCAGGTTGGGATGTCCGGGCCTGCGAGGAAACAAGGAAAAGGTTTCCTGAAGTTACCCTCCAAGTAGATGCTAATGGTGCTTATAGCATCGATGATAAAGAAATCTTGAAAAGACTTGATGAATTCAAACTCCTCATGGTTGAGCAGCCTTTCCCGCCCTTCGATTTGTGGGACCACAGTCGGCTGCAAAAAGAGATGCGGACTCCACTCTGTCTAGACGAAAGCATCCTTTCGGTTGAGACTGCCCGGAAAGCATATGAAATGGGGAGCTGTCGAATCGTCAACATCAAAGTCGGGCGAGTGGGAGGAATTATAGAAGCCAGAAAGATTCATGATTACTGCCAGGAAAAGCAGCTTCCTGTGTGGTGCGGGGGGATGTTGGAGTCAGGGATAGGGCGAGCGCACAATATCCATCTGGCAACTCTCCCCAACTTTAAGTTTCCCAATGATATTTCTGCCAGCAAAAGATACTATGCAGAAGACCTGATCGAGCCGCCAGTGGAAGTATCCAGCAAGGGGACAATAAAAGTTCCAGAGCTTCCCGGAATCGGTGTTTCTCCCCAGGAGCAAAGGATCAAAAAGGCCACATTAAAACATGAAGTGTTTACTCTCTGACCCCGGTTGACTTGCTTGGGGAGCGGTGATATAAAACAGGTGTTTCCGATAAAGTAGGGATAAATGCCTCCCATAACCTATAAAAAAGCAGGTGTTGATATAGATAAAGCAGATACCTTTATAAAGACAATAAAACCTCTTCTGGAGAAAGGCAAGCGCCCCGAAGTCCTGGGAACGATAGGAGGATTTAGCGGCCTGTTTATGCCCCGTCTCAGTAGAATGAAAAACCCTGTTCTTGCCTCTGCTACGGATGGAGTGGGCACCAAGCTGATGATCGCCGAGCTTGTGAAAAAATATGACACGGTAGGAGTGGATTTGGTGGCCATGTGTGTGGATGATGTTGTTGTGGTCGGGGCTGAACCGCTCTTTTTTCTTGATTATATAGCCTGTGGAAAATTAAATGCTGAAAAGCTCTATGAATTGATGAAGGGAATAACAAGAGGCTGCCGGGAGGCTGGCTGCGCTCTGATCGGAGGAGAGACAGCAGAACTCCCGGGAATGTATGCCAGCGATAAGTTCGATGTAGCAGGATTTTGTGTGGGAGCGGTGAGTCGGGAGAAGATAATCGACGGCCGCCTCTGCTGCAAGGGAGATAAGGTTTTGGGCCTTGCTTCAACGGGTATCCACAGCAATGGATTCTCACTGGTTCGGAAGATATTTTCCGCTGGAGAGCTTAAAGGGGAGCTTGGCCTTGAATTACTAAAGCCAACCAAGATTTACGCGAGCTCGATTCTCAAGGTGATGGAAGGAGTTCAGATAAAGTCTATGGCTCATATAACGGGCGGCGGCTTTTATGAAAATATACCACGTGTTTTGCCCGGGGGATTAGGCGTGAGGATAGAGAAGGGCTCCTGGCCTGTCCGGCCGATTTTTAGCAAGATTCAAAAGAAAGGTCGGATTGAGGAGAAAGAGATGTTCAGGACTTTTAACATGGGAGTCGGGATGGTCTTGATCGTTGCCTCGCGGAATGCTCAGCAAGCCCTGGCGCTGTTGGAAAAGACAGGACAGAAGGCCTGGATAATAGGAGAGGTTATCCAGGGAAGAAAAGAAGTTTTATTTGTCTAGAGGTCTTTTTTAACAATATCTTTTGGGCTCAAGAGGAGTCTTCTTTTAGATATAGTCTTTATCCTGGATCTATCTTTTAGAAATCACGTATTCTTTCCACTTAAAAAGATTTGGCTTCAATTCATAATTGGAAAGAGCTTCGCTCGTCTGAGGAGAAGTTTCACCCAGCCTTTTTCCTATAGACTCTATTTTTTCTTTCCCGATTTCGACCATGGAAACTATAAGGATTGAGATTTCTGTTCCATCAAAACGATTCCGCTCTTGCGTCTCAAACAGGAAATCTATCATCTTGGAATTCGGGTTGAGAAAAGCAAGGGGCTTTACCTTGGAGTTCCGGAAGGCTTCTTCCCAGAGATCAAGAGAATAGCCGTAATGAGTGCAGTTTAGACTCACGTATAGGGGCGATTGGGTATCATTCATTTTATGGAGAGCTTCAGCCACATAGGCAGAAATAAGCATTTCTGTCTCATCGCTGTCATAGCCTTTTTCGATATAATTGACTAATTCAGGGCAGGCCTGAACGATTATTCTTTGAGAAAGAATTCCTTTCTCTTCTAGTTTCTTTTTATGAGTCTCTTCGCTTACTGTTGTATGAGTCGCGAAAATAATGACTTCAGAATCAGGGGATGTTTCGAGCTTTTGGGCGATAAGATCCACTCCCGCCTCGACGATTCCGACAACTGGAATGCTTGTTTCTTTAGAAAAGGAGGTATCATGGTAGATTACCGACAGAGTGTTGCAGCCAATCAGTATCAAGTCTGGATTGTAATTTTTCTCCAGGCTTTTGAGAGCGCTCTCGAAGATTTGGATTTTTTCCTTGCGGGTTTTTAGACTGTTGAAGCCACCTTCGTTTGAAAAGAGGGCATTAAAATACACAAAATTCACCTTCTGGAAAATTTTGGATTCTCTCACTCTCTCCACAGCATCAGCCATGATAGAAAGACCGCCCAGTCCAGAGTCTGTGACAGCAACAGTGACTTCATTTTTGAGAAAAAATTTATCGAGCTTCTCTTCTTGTCCGGACAACTGTATTTTTACAGGGAAGGAATAAAAAATTTGGGTAAGGAATAACAAAAATAGTAATAAAAGGAAAACGGGTTTTATTCTATTCTTCATTCTTTTTTCCTTTTTTCAGAATTTTGATGGTTTAATTCCAGATTTTGGAATATAGCATTGAGATGTTTTGGTGTCAAACCTGATTTTGGGGTCCCGTTGATCTTTAGTGTCGTTAAATCTAACATCTGTCATCAATTGAGGACAGAGTGAGGGCCAAAAACTTTAATACTCCTCTTATCTTTGTTGGCACATAGATTGCTTTAATATAAAACGAAAAGTAAAATGGGCTTAGCATTACATTATTTTTTTCCTCCAAAATTTTTTTAAATGGGTAAGAAATTTACCTGAAATGGGCAAGAAAAAAATTATAGTAATTTTCAGCAGCTTAGTTTTATTTCTTTTCGCTAATTCATTACTCAGAGCCGAAGAGAAAAAATTTAGCATTGGACTCGGTGCCGGATTAGGAAGATGCACTTCTGGTGTGAACAGATATGTTAGAGTTGATAGCTTTGATCCTATCCTTTATGCTGCGGATGTATCTGTTTTAGATAAAAAAACGGAATTGAAAGATCACTTTAATCTAAATTTTCAGCGCAATTTCAGTTCCCGCTTTGCAGTTCAAGGAGAGATCGGCCATTATAGGGCAAATTCTATAGTTGTCATGAGGATAACGTCACGAGATATAAATTTCCCTGACGATAATGAACCGCTT
>CAYUXD010000028.1:0-14231 GCA_964448655.1 uncultured Eubacteriales bacterium | reverse complement strand
AGGACATTCTCAACTTGCGGACAGAACAACAGAAAAAGGGGCCTGTCCCCTTTTTCTATCGAGTGCCTTCACTATTCTTTTACACGTCTAAGCTGCAAGCCTCGAAGCCCTAAGCCTCGAAACATATAGCATCGCCATAAGGGGATGTCAAGTCAGCTCCTTGAAAAAAAAGAGCTTATCTTTTATCATCAGGCATAGAGCCTTCGCCAATGAAAAAAAGCATCGTTCTCTTTTCCTCAGGTGTAGACTCAACATCTGCTCTCTACTGGGCTCTAGATCGCTACGACAAGACTTTTGCTCTAACCTTTGATTACGGGCAGCGTAACAAGATCGAGGTGGACATGGCTCGCAAGACAGCCCGAAAGCTCGACGTTCCTCAAAAGATTCTTCGGGTGGACCTCAAGCAGATCGGCGGCTCCTCCCTTACAGATAGTAAGCTATCCTTACCCCGGTACGAGAGGATTGAAGAAATAGAAGCAGGTCTGCCCTCGACATATGTCCCGTTTAGAAATGGAATATTCCTGGCCCTGGCCGCAGCTTGGGCTGAAACCAAGGGAGTAAAAGAGATTGTTTGCGGTTTTAATGTCATAGACGCTCCGAATTATCCTGACACTCGAAACCAATTTGTCCAAGCTATGCAAGAAGCCATAAACCAGGGAACAAAAGCATCACTCAGCCCGGAAAAAATTCAAATCATCGTGCCTTTTTTAAACATGAAAAAGTCAGAGATTATAAAGGAAGGTCTTGCTTTGGGCGCTGATTATTCTTTCGCCATATCCTGTTATTCTGGAGAAGAGATTCCCTGTCAGAAATGTTCTTCCTGTGTCTTACGACAAAAAGCCTGGGAAGAAGTTGGACTTCAAGACCCATTAATCCTTAGATTGGAGGAAGAAGGAAAAATATGAGCTGGATATTAAAAGTAAAGGACAGATTTCAGGCTGCTCATTTTTTAAAAGGGTATCAGGGAAAGTGTGAGAAAATACACGGTCATACCTTTCAGGTAGAGGTTGAAATCGAGGTTAAGGAGCTAGATAAAACAGGAATCGGCCTAGATTTTACTAAAATAAAGCAAAAATTGTCTGAAATTCTCCCCGATCATACTCATCTCAATGAGGTTTATGATTTTAATCCGTCGGCAGAAAACCTGGCCCGTCACTTTTTCTTCGAGTTGAGGAAACATTTCCCCGTAAAAAAAGTAACTGTTTGGGAATCAGAAGATGCCTCAGCAACATATTCTGAAAATAGCTGAAATATTCCCTTCCATCCAGGGTGAGGGCCTGAGACAGGGAGAAGCCACCATCTTCATTCGGCTTTCAGGCTGTAACCTTGAATGTTCCTTCTGCGACACTAAATATGCCTGGAAAGAAGGGCGGAAGCACTCAACTGCTCAGGTCCTGGAAAAAGTTAAAAAACTGAGGCATCATTTCCCTGCCCAATGGGTTTGTCTGACAGGCGGAGAGCCTCTTCTCCAAGATTTAGCTGATTTGGTAAAAGGATTGAAAAAAGAGGGCTTTAAAATTCAGGTCGAAACCAACGGCACTCTTTACCTTCCTCTTCCAGTGGACTGGTATTCTATCTCCCCCAAACCGGACAAATATTTTTATCGGCCTGAATACAGAGAGAAGGCAAAAGAGGTAAAAGTGATTCTCACCAGAAACCTGGATTTTGAATTGATTAAATGGCTCAGAGAAGAATTCCCGGAGAGGACACCTCTTCTCCTCCAGCCTCAATCCAACAGGAAATGGAGTATTATTTTGGGAATGAAACTTTTAAGGCAAGCCTTGAAGGCTGGACTGAAAAACATAAGGCTTTCCGGGCAACTTCATAAAGTTTACGGACTTCGATAGAACTAACAAGATCGATTAATAAAAATTTTAGCCTCACCCTTTGAGATGAGAAAATGTAAAAAAAAATCATCTCAGGATTCACCATAAGAGACGATTGACCGATTATTACGCTTTTGCCAAAATGTTTCCTGCAATTAATAATACAGTGGTATGCAAAAACAACTCCCTCTACTTCAGCCTTCCCGGCAAATTGAAAAACTTGCATCCTATTCTGATGTTGAGAAAAACATAAAATTAAGCTAACAAAAAAATTTCCGATGCAAAAGAAAATCAACATTCCCTGGCCGGTCGTCGTGAGTGCTCTTTTTGTTTTTATCTTCACCAATTTATTCTCCTTTTTTATTTTCAATCACATTCCCCGTGTTCATGACGAAATTGACAATCTATTTCAAGCAAAAATATTTAAATCAGGAAAGCTTTATGCTCCTTCACCCTGTGCTAAAGAATCCTTTGACTTCCCTCATATGATCAATAACGGCCAATGGTACAGCCACTACACTCCTGGTTATCCTTTTCTCCTTCTGCTCGGTCTTCTTGTTCAAGCACCATGGCTAGTCAATCCGCTTTTGGCTGCGCTCTCAATCATTCTTTTTTATTTTCTGGGAAAAGAGGTCTTCAACTCAAACATCGGCAACCTGGCTGCCGTTTTGGGCGCCGTCTCAATCTGGTTCCTGGTGATGTCCTCCACGATGATGTCTCATACCAGCAGCTTATTCTTCACTTCATTTTTTCTCCTTTTTGTATTCCGCTCGCTTAAAAATCCATCAATCACGAATGGATTATTGGCTGGGCTGGGACTGGGGATGGCCTTTCTCATCCGGCCTTATAATGCTGTTTTAGTATCGTTTCCCTTTGTGCTTTATTATGCAGTGAAAATAATTCGGGATCTTAAGAAAAGTCTGAAGAATGCTGCTGCCTTTGTTTTAATAACATTGGTCTTCATTTCTGTTTTATTGATTTATAATCAAATGACCAACGGTCATCCTCTAAGGATGGGATACGCTGTCTCTTATGGCAAGGAACACAGCCTGGGCTTCGGCCGAACGGGCTACACAGGCATTCCTCACACTCCTTTTCTCGGTTCAGTCAAAACCGGCGCCAGCTTGGGAGCGCTGAACAAATATTTATTCGGCTGGCCGCTCTCTTCCTTTCTAGCCCTCTTGCCTCTGTTGTGGATAGCAAAGGCAAGCAAGGAAAACAGAAAAAAAGACATGCTTCTCGCGGCAGGATTCTTTTCAATGGTGGTTGGCTTGTATTTCTACTGGGGAACTCACGTCTTCATCGGAGCAAGGATGTTCTTTGAAGTAATTCCTATCTTCCTTTTGCTCAGCGCCCACGGAATCACTGAACTGCCTGCTCTCGTATCTCGCAAATTCGGGAAGCTTAACCAATTAATGGCAAAAAAAATAACAATCGGAGTATTGATCATTTTAATAGCTTACGCCTTTTTGATCCGCTTTCCCGCCTGGATCTGGCCTTCTGATTCTGAATGGTACTATAAAGGTTTTGCCAATAATTTTGCCGGCGTCACCCCTAAGATTCAGCACACTCTAAAATCGATTCCTCTTGAGCAATCGTTGGTTATAATGAAATTACTCTACCATCCTTTTGAATATTTCCCGAACGGATGGTGGAGCTCAGGATTTCTGTATGATGATCCTTTTCTTAAAGGAAACATCATTTACGCCAACGATAAAGGCGAGAATAACATTAAACTTTGGCAATGTTTCCCGGAGAGAGAAATCTACTTTTACTTAGGAACGCTGGAGAAAGGTATGCTTATTCCTCTAGAAAAAGATGGAGACAATATTCTATGGGGAGAACCTATTTCTTTAGATAAGAATGGGAAAAAATATATAGAATTGATAAATAATCCCAAAAAATTCTTCAAAGTCTATTCCTCAGATTTCGGGAATTTTCTTGATAAGGTTTATGAAAAGAACAACTTTTTCGATATAGATGTTTCCAGGCTAATGGAGCTGGGTTTATTTTTAAAAAAGAACAGAAATTATAAAGAAGCCGCCTTTTATTTTGAGGCTGCTCTCCAGATTGAAAAACAGCCGGAAATAAGATATCGAGTCCTAAGCCAATTATCTGCTTGCTATCTCAAAACAGGAAAAGCGGCTGAAGCAAAAATAGTTCAAGAAAGGATACATGATTACGATAAAGGAAAATTTTTCAACGTAATCCCAGAAAAGGGTTTTTAATCCACGAAAATGAAAAATAATCAAAAACTGAATGTAATCATATCCGGAGCTGGACCCGCAGGCTTAACTGCAGCCTATGAAGCATGCAAAAAAGGATTGAGTCCGGTTGTTTTTGAAAAAGACAAGGAGGTTGGAGGAATCTCCAAGACTGTCAATTATAAAGATTATCTATTCGATATAGGAGGCCACCGCTTTTTCACAAAATTTGACGAAGTCAGTATCACCTGGAATGAAATCTTAGGCGATGATTTTTTAGTCAGACCCAGATTATCCAGGATCTATTATAATAACAAATTTTTTTACTACCCGATTAAGCCGCTCAATGCCTTGATGAATATAGGCTTAATTAACTCTTTTCTGGTAATGCTAAGCTATATTTATTCACAGATAAAGCCCTACAGGAACGTTAACAATTTCGAGGAATGGGTTTCAAATAAATTTGGGAAAAAATTATTCAACATATTCTTCAAGACCTATACAGAGAAAGTGTGGGGAATATCATGCAAAGAGATTCAAGCAGATTGGGCTGCCCAGAGAATCAAGGGTTTATCGTTGGGAAAGGCCGTATTAAACTCAATCGGATTCTTAGGAAAAGACCGGATCACCACTCTTATCGATGAATTTCGCTACCCAAGGAGAGGCCCCGGGCAGATGTGGAATAAGGCCAAACAAATGGTTGAAGAAAAAGGAGGAAAAGTCGAACTTAACTCTCAAGTGACTCAACTCAACAAAAAAGACAATAAAATAATATCGGCTCTCGTAAAAAGCGACGGATCTTTCCAGGAAATAAATGGAGATTATTTTTTATCAACAATTCCCCTAAGAGAATTGGTTCGGGCAATCAGGCCGGCTGCTCCGGAAGATGTTCTCAAAGCTGCTCAGGCACTCAAATACAGGGATTTTTTCACCGTGGGGTTGGTCATCGATAAGCCTTCCATCTTCCCTGACAACTGGATATACATTCATTCACCAGAAGTTGAAGTTGGCCGCATTCAAAATTTTAAAAACTGGAGCCCTGAGATGGTTCCTGATTCACAAACGACATCTCTTGGATTGGAATACTTTTGCTTCGACACAGATGATATATGGAAAAAAGATGACAGGGAATTAATCGAATTGGGAACAAAAGAGGCTGTTAAGCTTAAATTTGCTTCAATAGATCAAATTATTGACGGATTTGTCATAAGGTCGCCAAAAACCTATCCCATTTATGATGAAGGATACAAAGAAAGAATTGAGATAATTAAAGACTACCTGTCAACAATCGAAAATTTACAAACAATGGGACGAAATGGCCTTCATAGATATAATAATCAAGACCACTCGATGCTGAGTGCAATATTTGCAATCCGTAATATCTTAGGGGAAAAGCATTCAATTTGGGACATAAATGTGGATGAAGAATACCATGAAGTCATTGAAAAAAATAAATAGTGTAAATTGCTTAAATAAAGATCTTATTTGAAAAACATCTTGTAAATAAAAATGCCAAGAAAAACGAACTTTAAAAACAAGACAATAGTAAATTCTGCTGATAGATACATAAAAAGTTTTATTTTCAATAAAAGCGATAAAACATCTGTTCAATTTGTCAAGTACGTCTTCGTGGGCGGAATTGCTTATTGCGTCGATTTTGGATCTCTCTTTTTTCTAACAGAGGTTGTCAAAATCCATTATTTAGTATCAGCTGCTATTGCTTTTATCTTGGGCCTTTTAACAAATTACGCCATTAGTATTCTTTGGGTTTTTCCTAAAAGAGCTTTAGCCAACAAGCGGGTCGAATTTTTAATATTTTCGGTTATCGGCCTGGTAGGACTCGGCCTTAACGAAGTAATCATCTGGTTTTTTACAGAATCTATGCATTTTCACTATTTAATATCTAAAATATTCTCGACAGTCGTCGTCTTTTTCTGGAATTTTGTTGCGAGAAAAAAAATTCTCTTCAGTTAAGCAGGAAGCGGTGCCCTTAGGTAAACGTTGGTCTCATGGCCTGGAATATTATTTGAGATTCTAAATTGATGAAATGAAAAGAATATTAAGAATTATGAAAATTGGAATTTCCACCGGGTTTATTTTTGGGCTCATAAAAGCAATTTGTCTTATTTACTCTAATAAATACTTTCACTACAGGCTGCACCGCTTAATTTTATTTAATCTAACTGGCAATATAAACAGGGGAATACTCTACGGCCTTATTCTAGCAATCATTTTTACTCTAGCAATAAAGGTAACTTATTTTGTTCGGAAAAAATTGTTCTCCACATTTTTTGAAGTCAAGGTAATCAAAAAAAAGAAATTAACTCCCCTGCTCAAGGTATCCTCTTTTGTAATTATATTTGCATATCTGCTTATTCAAATTCTTAAATATGTCCGGAATACAAATCAAGGTGTCCAGTTCCTTCTTGGTCAATCATTAATTGTTTTTATCCTTTTTCTTCTCGTTTTGCGGCTTGAAAAAATCGATTTTCAGTTGTTAAAGTCCAAAATAGTTAACGTCTTTAAATCAGCCGGGATTAAAATAACAGCAGGAGTTTTCATCTCTATTTTTGTGCTGATTAATATCTTAAATTTTGGCCAGAAATTATTTAACTCTCCTTCTAGCCCGAATGTCATACTGATTGTGCCGGATGCCTTAAGAGCTGACCATCTTGGCTGTTACGGCTGCAGCCGGCCAACTTCTCCTCAAATTGATAAATTTGCTGCTGACGCTCTTTTTTTTGAGAAAGCTATGAGCAATTCTCCCTGGACAAAACCCTCGATAGGATCAGTTTTTACTTCTAGGTACCCTCATGAGCATAAGGCATTTTCTTGGATGGATAATTTGGCTGATGAAGGCTTAACCCTGGCCGAAGTATTCAGAAACGGTAATTATGCTACTTTTGCTATCCAGACAAACCCCTCGATTACCGAGAAACATAACTTCAAACAAGGTTTCCAGTATTATCACGAAATGGTTCTGGAAAAAGGAGAGACAGTTACCTCTAGTTTTAATAGCTGGGTCAAAAAACACAAAAAAAAGCCTTTCTTTGCTTATCTCCATTACATGGATACACATGTCCCTTATAATGCTCCCCAAGAGTTCAGTCAGATATTTGGATTAAAGGATTATACTTTTTTTACTCCGGGGGAATTTAGAACAATGGATGTCAGATTACTCGGAGAAATGGGATTATCCAAAAACGATAAACAAAGCTTAGTTAACCTTTATGATGGAGCTATAAAATACTTTGACTCCAATTTTGCCAAGATAGTTGATAATTTAAAAAAATTGGGAATATTAAATAAGACAATCATCATTTTAACTTCTGATCACGGTGAAGAGTTCTGGGAACATGATGGTTTTGCACATGGACATACAATCTATAATGAACTTCTTCATGTCCCTTTAATCATTGGATATTCTTCACGCTTGCCAGGTAGACATATAAAATCTTATGTGCAACTGCTTGATTTTTTTCCCACAATCCTGAGCTTGGCCGGAATTAAGAATGATTTTGAGTTAAGAGGAAAAGACTTAGCCTCAGCAGTACTCGCAAACAAGCAAATCAATGAAG
This sequence comes from uncultured Eubacteriales bacterium, assembly GCA_964448655.1. Lineage (GTDB taxonomy): Bacteria > Acidobacteriota > Aminicenantia > Aminicenantales > Aminicenantaceae > SOIV01. Next base: position 6,623 of record CAYUXD010000028.1, on the reverse strand, counting down.
AGATATTATTCGAAGGTATTTTATTTGGGTCTGAAAAAAAAGGAATTCTAAAAGACGGCTGGAAATTAATCGAAGACACTGGCAAAAAAAATAAGGATACTTTTCATCCCCTTGGCGATTTAACGAAATATAAGTTTCCTAAATATGAAAGAGGATTTGAGCTTTACAATATCAATCAGGATTTTTCAGAAAAACATAATCTTATAAACAATTACCCTCAAATTGCCACCAATTTAAAAAAACATCTTCTGGCATTTAGAATGAGCCTCCCTGATTTCAACGAGCCAAGAAAAACTAAGCTGAAAGAAAAACTCGATGATCTAAAATCCCTGGGTTATATCAAATAATAGGCATTGCCCCAAAGTTGTTTGATCCTTGGTCATTGCGGGCATAATACTCACAAAGTGGAGCTATGTATCTTTATTTTTAAAGTAACAATACCAATTGCGAGCGTAACGTGGCAATCTCATGCAATAAACTGTCATTGCGAGGAGCAAAGAAGATTCCTTCGCTTGTCATTGCGAGCCCTGAAAGGGCGAAGCAATCCCCTACGAAAAGGTTGAGATTGCCGCGTCGCTTCGCTCCTCGCAATGACAGACGTGGAATCTTCTTCGCTCCTGGCAATCCCCATTCTACAGGGCATACGTATTGCTTCTCTAGGGTGTCACTGATGTTTCTGAACGAGAACAAAAATATTGATATTGAACAAAATTAATCAGACAGGTCCGAGGCTTTTCCTCTCTCAAAAAGGCGATAGCCTGAGCGGGTCAAATAAACCCCTCCAAAAATAATCAGGGCACCCCCGATTTGTGAAAGAGTGATCCTCTCGGATAAAAGAAGATAAGCAAATAATATGGTAAAAATAGGGGAAAGATACCCATAAACTGCTGTTTTGCTGTTACCAACCCTCTTTACAGAGGCATACCAGATAACATAGCAAATAGCTATGGCGAAAAGAGCGGAGTAGATAAGGACAGCCCAGGCTTGAAAAGAGATCTCACTCCATCGAATCCGAACGATATCTGAGGCAGCAAAAGGGAGATAAAACACTGTGCCTACGGCCAGAGTTATTGATGTCCATTTCAAGGGAGAGATTTTCTCCAGGAACGGCCTTGAAAAAACAGTGTAAACGGCCCAAAAAAGGTTGCCCGCTAAAATCATCAAATCTCCTCTCAGATATTCCCACGAAAAATGAAAGGTTCCCACCTGTCTGGTGATGACCAAATAAAAGCCAATAAAGGAAATCGCAATTCCCAGCCATCCTGCCCAGTGTATTTTCTCTTGTTTCAATAAAGTACTCAATAATGCTATGAATACAGGCGTCATAGCCATGATAACAGATGTTTTAGAGGCGGTTGTCCAATTCAACCCGTGGATAAAAAGTAATTGATAGATAGTGTTTCCGACAATACCTAGAACACAAACTTTCAAGATATCTGATCTAGCAACAGAAAAGCGTTCACCACTTATGAAAATCACGATAATTAAAATTAAGGATGCAAAAAACAGGCGAATTCCGTTGAATCCCAGGGGCGAGAATTCACGAAGCGCTATTTTAATAAAAGAAAAATTTAGGGCCCAGCACAGTATGGCCAAAAGCATAAAGATGTCTGTGGCTCCGAAACCTTGATGTTCTTCCATTTAAACAGAGAATTATAGTGAATAAATTTAATTGAGAAAAGGAAAAAAATAAAGGGATGATAAAAATTCAGGGAGGAAGGCATGATAAATAATCGAGAGTGAAGCCCTTTCCCTATTTTGACCCTTTATTCAAACGGGGATGATGAGCTTCTACTACGGACTTGATCCCACCTCTTGGGTTGAACTCTCCTGAAACGACGGCACGCACAGGCCTGCAGGCTTTAACTACGTCCTCCAGGATGCGGTTGACCGCATTCTCATAAAAAATGCCCAGGTTTCTGTAGGCCAACATGTACATTTTTAAAGATTTAAGCTCCACACAGTGCTCCTTGGGCACATAACGAATGACTATTGTTCCGAAATCGGGGAGACCCGTTTTGGGACAGACTGAAGTGAATTCAGGAAATTCTATCTTTATCTCATAATCAGGGAACTGGTTGGGAAAAGTCTCGAGTGGGGGAAGCTTTTCCTTCAAACCGGCCCTGGCTTCTTTGGCGGTCATTCGAGGGATTGTCTTCTCTTTTTTACTTTTCTCTTTCATTTTTAGCAGTATATATCAACTCAGGGAAGAAGACAATCTGGATGCAATTGGTAACTTATGACTGGCTGATGTGGCTAAATATTTTCTTAATAAAAAGCCGCTAGCTTAGCAAAAGTTGGGTGCCAAAGGAGCAGAAAGCACAATAACCTATCATCGAGATCATGGAAAGACTGGATTCTTATAGGGATATGATTTTTTTCTAATTTGTTTCCTCCTTCGTCTTCCATCATTTTTTTTGTTAACAATACTTTTATTGTCAAAATCAAAGTTTCCCTTGACAACTTACTGGGCTCAGGCTATATATTAATTGATAATGATTATCATTGTCAACAAGGAAAACTAAAATGCCGGGACTCCACAAATGGAGACATAGATTTAAAGGCCATGGAACTTAAGAAAAAAAGTAAAGAAAGAGTTGAAAATGCTTAATAAGGCCTCTTTTAAAACTCCTCTTCTGGAGCGGGCATGGGCCTACATGCCCGATGGAATCCGCGAAACTCTATCTTCTGAACCAATTATCCCTGCCATCGCGGCAAAAGCAAAAGAAATTGCCGCTAAGAAATCTGATTTTATTCGAAGTGACCAGGGCCAAATCGTCGGAATTTTCCCAGAGAAGGAAGTTTATTACGGACCCTCTGCCGGTCTGGAGGAACTTCGGGAGTTAGTTGGGCAGTTCTGGACTTTTGCTTACAGGCTCAAAAATAGGCCTGGAATACCCCCTGAAGGATTGGATAAAAAACATGTAGCAATTGTCTCAGGAGCGACAGAGGGGCTGGCAATCTTGATGCATCTCTTTGCTTACAACCAAAATGTTGGCCTCATGTCTCTCCACTGGGGCAATTATAAGGGAATCATCCACAATGCTGGTGGAAATCCCATAGTTATGGATTTATTCGACAGAGACTATAATCCAGACTTTAAAATGGCAGAGAAATTTATCGAAAAAAACAAAATAACCTCTCTTCTTATCAACTTCCCCAACAATCCCTCAGGCGATGTGTTATCAGAGGAAGAATTGGTACAATTAGCTGAACTTGCCAGAAAAATGAACCTCATCATTATTTCGGATGAAGTTTATAACTTCATCCGATACAAGGGTGAGCCTCAATCCATGTTATCCTTTGCTCCGGAAAGAACGGTTGTCGTCAGTTCTGCCTCTAAAGAATACCTCATGCCGGGTGCAAGGATCGGCTACGTATTATCTGCTGATGAAATTTTCACAAATACCTGGATGCCAAATATGATTCGATCCTTCTCCTCCTCACCAAATACACTCGGCCAAAACATGCTGATTAAACTTTTAAAGGAAGAGGTGAAAGACTTTAAAAACGGCCGGTCACCTAAAATTATTACTGAGATAAAAAAAGAGCTCAAGAGCCGTTGTGATCTCATAATTTCGATTCTAAGGGAAAAAGGATTTACCCTCGCAGGGAGAGACAAGGATTTTCCTTCAGGTGCAATCAGTGTACTAGCTAGACTGCCCAAAGATATAGAATTTGACGATAAGACTATTGTCGAAAAGGCCCTTGAACTTGAAAAATTCAGCGCTGTCCCTGGTTCGGTTTTCGGGGCCCCAAATTGCATTCGATTCGGCTACGCCGGAATGACAAAAGAAGCCATCAAGAACTTTTCCAAGAACCTTCAAGATGTTCTGGAATTTTTCCGGAGATAAATTCTCGATAAAATGTTAGTCCTATGGGATTTAATATCTGTTTTCATTCTCGCAATAAAATTTATCGATTGTTTAATTCTTAAAAACACAAAGTCGAATTAAAAGCCATCGTGACCCACTTTCCCTCATGAGACAAATTCAACTGATTTGCATTGAAACTGTGGTATGGTGGCTTCATGTCAGGATGGCATTAAAGAGAAAACTTGAGTGAGTTTTGTGTCTCAGGCTAATCGATTCGTCTAAATGCACCTGGAGCAATATATCTATGAGCCATTTCTACATAAAGCTTTTTGCCATAGCTCCAGAACTCTTTTTGTTTTTTATCCACTTTACACATGACTTTAACCGGTACTCCCACAGCCACAACACCATCGGGCACATTTTGATTATTTTTTACCAGGCCCATCTCCCCGATAATTGTCCACTCTCCAACTACGCTATAGTCGCTTATTGTGGCTCGCATGCCGATCACAGCATAATCTCTTATTTGGGCATTATGAATCATGGCACCGTGTCCTATTGTTACCCAGTTGCCAAATATAGTACGGTCATTAGGTCGTGCGTGTACTATTGCACCTTCTTCAACGGCAGTCCCATCTCCAACGATGATCGTGCCGTAATCGCCACGGAGAATTACTCCATGACCAATGTAGGCGTCCTTACCGATTTGTACATCACCAATGACCAACGCTGACTCTGCTACAAAAGCTCCTTGTGCTACTCGAGGTTTGCGTTCTTCAAATTGATATAAAGCCATTTTAATCTCCAGTTTAAAAATTAAATTAGATTTAGCGTCGTATAGTCACTTTTCGTACGCCGCGCACCTGCCAGAAATTCGCTCCCTGGCTTATGCAATTTAGCAGTTCTCTCCGATTTCCTTAATACAAAACTTATAACAGAGGAAAAATTGGATGTCAAAGGCGCAAAAAAAGCGCTAAAACATTACAATAAGAAATTCCTTTAATCTTAACCGTTTATCCAACGAGATGCTAATTCACGCAGCTGTCTTTAATCTATGTAGCCTAATTCTTTTAATTCGTTTTGGATTATCTTAAGATCCTCTGGCTTTAGTTCTTTGTTTACTTGAGGGAATCCTTTTCTGCTTTGGCTAGAATAACGGCAAAAGTGCTCCCCTTTCCCAGCTCACTGGAGACCTTGATGGAGCCTCCATGGGCGTCCACAATTTTTTTAGCAATGGAAAGCCCTAATCCGGTTCCTTTTATCTTTTGGTCTTCACCTCTTTTCACCCGGTAGAATTGGTCAAAAATAAAAGGTAGATGCTCTTCTGCGATCCCAATTCCTGTATCTTGAACTTCTGTGGAAACAAAATCCTTGTTTTCTTTAATGGTTATAATAACTTTCCCTTTGGGCTTGTTATATCTGATCGCATTGGTGATAAGGTTGGAAAAGACTTGCTCCAGAGTCTCCTTATCACCCTGGACAAGGTCATTTTCAGAACAAGACCCGAGTTCCAGAGAGACATCATTATCTTGGGCCAAAGGCTGCATATCCTCAATAAGCTTTCTTATAACTTTTTTCAACGATAAAGACTCGAAGTTGTCGACAATTTGTCCGCTGTCCAACCTGGCAACATCCAACCAGTCGTTGATTAAATTCAGAAGGCCTTCCAACCGATTCCTGGACCTTAAGATCATTTCCTTTTGCTTTTCTTGAACCTCACCTACCATCCCGGCTAGAATAACTTCAAAGTATTGCTGGATTGCGACTAAAGGGCTTCGTAGCTGATGGGAGACCATAGTGATGAAATTTTCCTCGATAAGTTTCTTTTCTTTTTGGAGCGACTCCGTTTCAAGGATGAGCTTTCGTCTCTCCAGACCGCGTCTTATGATGATCCGCAATTCCTCTGGAGTAAAAGGTTTGGGAAGGAAGTCGTAAGCCCCTCGTTTCATGGCTTCTACAGCTGACTCGACTGTGGAATAACCTGTGATAACGACAGGAATAATATTAGGGTCGATTTCCTTAATTTTTTCCAATACTTCCATGCCACTGATGCCGGGCATCTTTAGGTCAATGAGAACCAAGTCAGGCTTGTTCTTTTCTATTTTTTCTAAGCCAACAGAGCCATCCTTGGCTGTATCGGCCAGAAAACCGTCTTTTTTAAGGATTTGAGAGCAAGAGTCTCGCATAGACTCTTCATCATCAATAACAAGAATAAAGGTCTTTTTTTCTAACATATTCCTTTCTTTTTTAATACTAAAGAATTCCTCTTGATATATTAACCTTCCCAAAAATTTTCTACTTCAAAATCCCCTCTATTTAAGCAAAAATCTTTTTATCGGAGAAGCGTTTGGCTGTGGCAGCTGAATATGGGCAGGATGCTACACAGATTCCACACTGAAAACACTTTTTTATGCTTTTTCCTCCAGGAATGTTAGCAACCTGCTGGATAAATGAATCTCTCCGTCCTTTTTCTTTTTTTCCTAAGACTCCTTGAATTTTATGTATTTGCTTTCCTTACTTCATCTCTTCAAGAGCTTTTCAATGCGAGCGGTGAGATCGCCGGGCTTAACGGGTTTATCGATGTAGTCGTCAGGGCCAACCATTCCTTGTTCTTGTCCATTGAACTGAAATCTTGAACCTGTCTTCTCTTTCACAGCGGAAACAAAGATAATCGGTGTATCCTTGAATTCTTTGTATTCCTTCGAGGTTTTGATAGCATGGCACAGGGAAAAGCCGTCAAAGAGACTGTCCATCATGATGTCGAGAAGAATGAGATCAGGTTTTTCCGAGAAGATTTTTTCCTTCCCT
>CAYUXD010000027.1:0-14479 GCA_964448655.1 uncultured Eubacteriales bacterium | reverse complement strand
AGTTCCAGTCATCAACGTATTATAGAGAATTAGCTTAATCTGACGATGTGGAGTTGCAGTACCAAACTCCTAGGAGGGACCAGGTTTCACTATATTTCCGAATTTTGGAATCCAGCATGTATCACCGACGATAATAATAGTATCCCCAGGTATTTCTTCATATAGGTTGAAAAGGATTCGCGTTCCCTAAACAAAATCATGAAGAACTAAACTATCAATCCCCGCGGTATCTACTTGCGCTATTAAAACACGAATTTTGCCACCACCAACTATCGCATCAGCTTCTCCTATTTTCTCCAAACCTAACTGTTCTGCGGTTTCGTTATCAATTACCGTGCTCGATGCCCCAGTATCTAAAACAAGATTTTTTGATACACCATTGACGGTAACCTTTACAATGATAAGGTTCGCCCTAAGTTGAAAGTCAACAGCCGCCGTTCTTACCTTTGCTTGTACTTCGCAAAGAAAAGCCAACAAGCAGAACACTATAAGTAGTCTAAGAATCCGATACATCATCCTTTTACATCGTATCCGCTATTGTCTTACCTTAAGATATTTTGTAGAAAATTCACAGTTTCCATAGTATACATACTGTTATACTGATCTTTGACAGTTCAAAAAAGGTAAGTTCTTTACGACAAACAGTTTCTTCAAGAGATTTCAGAACCTCTTAGATGTCAGCCCACTCAGAGCTATAGCCAAAATCTGCAAGGCGTCTACTCAACTCTTTCCTCAGAACCAGAAAGCTACAGAATACACGTTGTTCCCTTATCGTTTCATCCCTTTGAGTGGAATATCGACCTGGTTTCCAAGGTGGAAACGATTTCAGATATGTTCTACAACTGACATCAATATGCTGACATCAACAGTATTGCCAGGCCACATCGAACATCATATGGGTTGCCCATTGTCATCTATGACGGTACCTACGACCATCTGGTGGAGATTAGGACGCTAATCCTCGCTGTGAGCCATCTGCTCAATGGTCCACTCTCCTGCTCATTGGATCTCGCCTCCTAATTTTTTTCTAAAGTTTTTTTTTGAATTTGCCGATAATAATCGTGAATCGTGATTTTACAATGTTTTTAGCAGCAAATCTTCCCAAGATGCGCGCAGATTTGCTCATCAGCGCCGCATAGCGACGCTATACTTTAGAGGGGATTGCATCCCCTCCTCGCACTGCCCCGCTCACAATTCCTCCCCGTCCACAGGACGAGACATGCTACGAGTTCTCATGAAATACCCCAGCGAGTCTTTGCAATGCTTACGCTAATTGGGGGAGTGATTTTGTTGATATTTTTAGGGACATTGTTTGTCCTTGGCTTAGGGTTGATCTTTGTCCCCACCTTTGGAGACGTCATACATGATGAACTTTCGTGAATTGTAATGATATCTAACAAAATTGAGAATTGCTATGTTAGCTCTAATTATAACAATATTTATAACTTTTATATTAATTTTAGCTTGTTTGTTTGGACTAGGATTGGTTTTAGTACCTATCTTTTGTTCTGCCATTGAGAAAATCCGCCAGAGATCATATATCTTCAGTATAAGTTTTTTGATCATCGTCTTCTTATTACTGACTGTAGCTTTTTTCAGTATCATCGCAAGTTTTAGATCTTAGCCCAAGTTTACCATTTTCGCCTCGAAATGGGGTTAAAATCCACTTTTTTAGAGGTCTGTCATTAGTAAATGGTTGATATTATTGATATTGCATTTTAAAAAATCGATTTGTTGTGTTGTAGTGCCCATACTAAACCGTTAACACGCTTAGAAATGCCCCATTCTTCTTTGCCAACAAAACAAATCCAGCTTAAAATCCGTAGTCACCATACAATTGTTAAGAAATAGGTAACTCTTTGATATTACAGGGAAATATCAAAATCATAGTGGTAAAGTTGGGTTAGGAGACTAACCATGATTTGTTCTGTGATGTTTAAACAAGACAAGATGAAACGTATGTGCATGCTCAAATGAGTGATGTATTGAAAATTATTGGAGTTTTATAATGGAAAATTTGATCGCTGATGCCTTCTTACCGTTATTTTTAGTTTCCATTCTGATTTGGGGGTTGGGATTAATTTCAATTCCAGTTCTAGGGAAGGCCTATGATAACCTAAAACTTAAATCCAACAAGTACGCTTTATACGTCATTGTTGTTTTAGCTTCTTACCTTGTAGGGCTAATTATCGGAATCAGATTCATAAATAGGTATATGTTGTAAGTCTCTCCATCAATTCTCTCATATACTCTGGGAGCACAATATTGTTTGCATCGCACTGCGAAACCTACCAGAGATCTCATCCGATGTCATGAGATTCTTCAATAAACCATGATAGCAGTGATGTAAACAATTCATGCTCTTCTTAATAACATCAAAGTTCTCGTAAAGCCCCCATTTATGTTATCTATGCTATCAAGTTAATATAAAACCCTTTCGACTAGGGGTCAATTGACCTGATAGGTGTTTAAAGTTACTGTTGATATACCTTTAAATATATCATCTGGATTTAAACTATCAAAAAATACATCTCATCCAACCAAAACTCATATTCACACTTAAGGGGAGCATTCCGAACAATAAACAACACTATGTCCCTAATACGACTTAGGTCTAAAGTTAAGTGATCATTACATGGAGGATTCTTAAAAGTATCCAAAGCAATTAAGAGGCAATATCTATTTAGGTTGCGATCAACGTATTTGTCGAACGTTTCTGAAAAATGTTTTGGGAATTCTTTGCGGCTAAAGATGCAGTTATGATCATCGTAAAGCGTGCCTCTCCAAAATCGTTCATCATCCGAAGGTACCTGAAAGTGAATAACAAGATAGGCAGTACCCTTTTGACGGTATTTAATGTAAGGGGGTTTTTTTAGTCTAAGCCAAATACCACAAAAGGAATTACTTTCCATATATTTGACTTTTAAATACAAGGCCCGATTTATCCTTCTTTTGCCCGGACATATATGTGTTCTTATTTTTTCGATTATACCATTATCGTTTTCGAAAATATAATAAAATGGCAGAGGTTTTAAGACATTACTGTGTTCTGGTTCAATAATATCATTAGTACTAGATGATGAAAACGCCTCATGTGTTGAAAACTTAGAAAGATCAGCAAAATCTGAAATATCAATTATGTTTGGGCTTTTTATACGATCGACAGGTGGACCTGTTCTACAAATAATATAAGAACCTACTAATGTCACTAAAAGTGTTAACCCCCAAACAAGTATTGTTCTCTTTTTCTTATCCTTATATAGATCTATAAAAATATTAAGAATTCTGGTTAGAACTGAGATGTCGGCCAATTGGAACCTCCTTACTTATTCTAAGACAGCCTTTTACGAAATTCGCAACCCATTGGCCTTGTGTGTGTTACAACCATGTCTCTTCCCTTGTTGCCCTCCTGTAATCTAACCTCCTGTTATAAAAGGCTTTAAACCGGCCAATTTTTGCCTTTTTGTCAATTTTTTCGCTTTTTGAACAGGGGTGGAGGGCAATTTTAGGAAACTTTCAATTTCGTGAAAGGATCTACTCTTTGCACTCATAAAGTCACCCTCCTGTCTTTTACTTCAAAACTTAGAAAGACTGAATTTTTACCTCCTTCCCTCTTCCAGATCTATTTAATTGGGACCAAATCTCTCACCTTTCACGAAATTAACAGGAGGTTCTTCTATGAGATTTCAAACACGGCTCATACCAGCTGAGAATTTGACAAAAGACTCAACACTACTGCGAAGGTCTATACAATCGCTCACATCACTAGGCCTTAGCTGCTGTTAGGAATGAACAAAGGAGCAGGATTAGATTCGTCAAATCCCTTATTCCAAGTCTCTAATTTCGTGAAGCTCTATATTCTAAGAAGATCGAAACTTATAAAAAAACACACCTAAGAGAAATCCAACAGCGATTCCAAACAACCAAAAAGTCGCAGTTCTTAAGTTTTCTCTTCTGCGTCCTGATATCCTTTGTAAATACCATTTCTTTTCTGCATCGATTAATTTATACATAGCTTCCTTTTCACTAGGAGCTTTCGCCAGGATTCTCTGATATAAAATGATAGCTCCAATGTAATTTTCCGTGCTTAAAAGAATATCGGCCCCAACATATAAATCGGGTATATCTTCGTTCCTTTTAACAAATTCTTTAAATCCTATGATTTTTTGATTTTCTTCTAAAGTTTTTCGCAATAAAGAGTGATTTATTTGAGATACTAATAAATCGTATTTAGAAAGGTACATTCGCATAATTGAGATTTTAACATCAAGATCATCGACTGACTGTGATGAGTCAAGCATCGAAATAATTGTTTTTAGCGAATCGAGAATTCCTTGATCATGTTCGTTTACAAAAGTGACAATCGATGTAACATATTTCCAAGATATTGTATCTGTCATTGCACATGCTATAGCCCTTGATAAATAAGTCTCCCCCCAATCCATAAAACCAGACCTTTTTCCTACAACTCCAATATCACACAGAACTTGGACTTTAGTTTCAATATGTTTATGTTTAGCCATTTTTTCATCTATGTAGCTAGTATCCCTTTCAATAATCAATTGCGTAATGATTTTTCGTGCAAGATCACTATTTTTATTTAGTGAGTAAGAAATTGCTTTATACCACAATGTATCGAAATAATAATCACTATCTTTTGGAATTTTTGTAAGAATATTTAAAGAGTTTTGAAAGGCCCCTCTTTCAAAAAGAAGAACACCAAGTCTATAAAACAGATAATATTTGCTCTCTGGAGTAAGGATTTTTGAAATTTTAATAATAAAAGTTTTATCATACTCCTTATAGTTAAAGTTTTTTTGTAAGGCCCTGTCAAACTGACGGTAAGCCGAGTCATAATCTTCAATCATCAAAAAGGCGATTGCAAGATTCATTAATTTTTGATGGTTGTCGGGATCAAATAAATATCTAGTTTTGCAGCTATCAATTACTAACTTATTTAACCTTATTAAGCCATATTTTTGAATAAGATCTTCTAATCTTAGCTTATAACTAACGTTGCTTGATTCTTTTTCTAAAGCCCTCAGATATTCATATAACAAATTACTCATTGCTGAGGTTTGCAAATGAAGAATTGAAATTGAATTTTTATACGATTTTGGAATTTTATCAAAATTTTCAAGAGCATCTTTCCATAATCTGGATTTAAAGAATGCTAGTCCGTTGTAGAAAGGATCTACAAAACTATTGTCTTCCCCAAGTTTCTTTAGCACTAATTTTAGATCGGCTTTTAAACTTACTAAATAAGGATTTTTCGATAAGGTATCCAGCAATTCTCCTTTCCATTTCAAAAGGGCATTATTGTACATTTCATTTAATTCACGATAACCCTCAAATGACGTCGGAACTTGATCAAATCTTAAGACGGCATTTTTCCAGTTTTCCTGTCGATAAAAGCTAAGGCCTCTATAGTAGGGAACAACATAATCCTTCGGCTCACCAGCTTTCGAAAGCGCAGTTTCCAGATCGGTTATTAGGTTTAGATCCGCAGGATCATTTGATAATGAGTCCTTGAGCATTTCGATCCACTTAGCAAGTGCTAGATTTCTTATATTTTCAACTTGAGTGTAATCTTCGAATGTTGTCGGAACCTTATCCAAATTTATAAAAGCGTTTTTCCAGTTGCCTGAGCGGAAGAATTTCAAACCATCATAATACGATGTGACATAAATTGTACCTTTTCCGGCCTTTGAAAGAGCATAATTCAAATCAAACATCAAGTTTCTATCACCGAGATTTTCTTCCTTCGCCAGAGAATCCTGCAACGCCTTAATCCAATTGTTAAGAGTGGCATCTTTTCTTTCTTTAGCCTGTTCATATTCAGGGTCTATTTCTAGAACTCTCTCAAAGTTCCGATATGCTTTTCCCCAATGCTCGTCTTTGAACGCAATCAAACCATCATAATAAAAATCAATGGCTCCATCTTTTGAACCAACAACAATTTTTAGAGCCTCACGTAACTGGATATTCTTCGGATCACCAATGAGTTTCTCTTCTAAATCTGCAATCCAATTTTGCTCAGATTGTTTAAGTTTATCTTTAGCAGCCTCATAAAAAGGAGCTTTTAATAAACATTCCTTAAACTTCCCAATCGCACGCTCCCAATCCCCCTTGTTAAAATATTTAAGACCTTTTTTATATATTGGTCTTACTTGTTCCACAAGATATGATTGCTGTGCTAGACGAAAATTTGCCTTACCTTTTTCAGTTCTAATTTTTTTAAACTCATCCATTGCTTTCTTGTAATCCTTGAGATTCATGTAGCAAAGACCAAGATATTCAATAGCTTCAATGTCCTTTGGCTGATCTTCGCTCCACTTTTTTAAATTCTTAATTGCCTCACTATAGCTCCCCTTATGGAATTTAGCCATTCCAAAGTATTTTCTTGCCTCCAAATACTTGGGGGCGAGATCAAAAACATAATTGCAATACTTTATAGCACCATCATACCTTCCCCAGTAGTTATAAATCTTAGCCAGTTTTGTGTAAGCAATTCTTAGGCGAGAATCGTCTTTGGGAAGCAAATTCACTGCATTTTGTAGGTTTGTGAAAGCTTCATTATAGGTGTCAGGATTTTCTGAAAGTTGGACGCCTCTGTTGAGATAATCCTGCGCTGTTCTATCCTGTGCAGAAGAGTATCCCGGGATCAAGATCAAGAAAAGAGTTGTCGTTAGAATAAGTAAATTCTTCAACATAGGCCCCTTTTTTCCTTCTACCTACCTTTAAATTTCCTTATTTTCCCCCTATCCAATTCTTTTTCTACAATATAAAGTGTTGCTCCTTCGCCAGAACCATCTAAGAATGATGAATAGGGTAATAATGATTCGTTGACAGTTTGCAGCTCAGTTCCGTGCGAATTGAATTTCTTTATTATGTTGTTGCTCTTTTCTACTGCCTTGGGTTCATGATCGTAGACCACAAAGATGAAAGTATGCGTATCCTTGTCAACGGTCACATATTCAATGTCCAATCTCGTCGGAGACCACAGCTCATAGGGCTTGTTTATTCCCCCAAAAGTTGTAATAAGAGTACCCTTATCCTCAAATTTGACAACACGGTGATTTCCCCAATCAGCGACGAAGATCTCTCCCGTCTTTTCATCCACTGCGATACCTTCGGGGCTGTTTAGCTCTCCAACACCGATCTCTGGCGGTCTGAACTTCCCATTTCTCGCACTAAACCTCAATACTCTGTTGTTCCCACTGTCCACCACATACAAATTGTCGCCTGAAATTGCAACGTCTGTCGGTCTATCGAACTTGTTCCAATCCCTCCCCGCGATGAGGAAGATCTCTAAACCTTCGCCGTCCAAATTACACCTTTTTACCACATTTGCTCTGGAATCGACTATGAAGAGTTTCTCCCCGGCCACCAATACACCTGTTGGATAAATAAGTCCCTTCGTGCCGATCTCTTTATCTAATTTTCCGTTCAGTCCGAATTTTTTAACCAGCCCATGTCCAGCGTCGGCCACATAGAGGCAGCCTTCACCGTCTTTGGTCATATCGACGGGATACCGGAAATCGCCCTCCAATTTACCAATCTGCTCATCGTAGGAGATCCTCCTAGCCATGAAGACATTGATCTGCTCTTTTGACTGAAACAGAGAAAGCTCCTTCTCCCAGGTATAGCACTCATCTTCTTTTTCCAAACGAATATTATGGATCCCTCTCCTGACCTCTATCCGACTGTCAAAGGGTGTGGATCGCCTGTATTCGCCGTCAACATAAACCTCGACGCCCTCCGGCTTAGTAATCACCATCAATTCCACCACACCTGTGACATACTCCCTGTCGTTGACTGGATTGGGAAGATCGAGCTTCTCCGGAGCGTACTTCATCCAGATACGTTTTGCCTCCTTTTCGAGCGTTTGCTCAAAGATGTCCTCCTGAAGGGTCTCATAGGTGATGGGTGGCGTAATCGTACGATCCTCACCCAGTCCCTCTGAAACACGGATATTTCTTCCCTCTGGATAGTTGGAATAGGCGTTCTCGCGAGACCTCTCCGCCTTCTTGCGCCACAGATGCTCAGGATCGGACGGGAAGGCGTTAATGACTTTCTGGTACGTCCTTATCGCCCCAGGCCAGTTGTGCTGATTGAAGTAGCAATTGGCCATCTGATAGGAAGCTCTGATGTGGCCTCGGTTCACCAGAGGTCGAAAGATAGTAATGGCGTTGTCATAGTCTTCGGCGTCAAAATAAGTTATACCTTTGGCGTACTCCTTCTCATCGGCGTAGTCTCCCGCGCACCGGTCATACCATCCCCGCGCATCGCCAAAATTTCGCTGCTTATGGTAAGAGGTGGCAACAAGAAATCTGGAGAGATTGGTGAACTCACTGTTGGGGAATCGTTGACCAATTTTTTGCAGCGCACTCCGGGCGCTGTTGAAAGCACTATCTCTATCCTTTTTCTGTGAGGCGATCACCCCTTCGCCCAGGAAATACTGGCCCATGCCAATGAGCCTGCTATCGGACCAAGTGTTTAGATATCGGTTGAAATCCTGCCGCCAGGGATCGCCGAGCATCCGCTTGCATCCCAGTATCCGCAGCTCAAGCCGATCCGAGAGTGCCTGAGGGACAGCCTTGACTTTGGTGTAATTCTGCAAGGCCAGATCATAATCCTCAGTACGGTAGTAGCACTCCCCAACCCGGAACCTAACATCCTCGGTCAGACCCCGTAGTTTATGCTCAGGACTGGTCCGATATCGTTTCACCAAGGAAGCGAAAATCCGCCTGGCCCCATCGTATTTTCTTTTTGCATCCCGGTAACTTCGCCGAGCCTGAGCGGTTTTACCCCCGATCATTAAATCCGTCCCCTTCCTCCACAGCCGGTTGCCTTCCATAAAATAGGTCCAGGCCAACCAGTAGTTGGCATAATTGGCGATGACATCTGTTCGATAGTTAGTCACGACGTCTTTGTAAGCTGATTGGGCCTCCTTTAGGTTTGATAGCCCGAACGCAACATCCCCAAGTCGATAGCGTGATCTGGGTCCATAAAGCACATCCCTCCGCAGTGCATTAAAACGTTCACTGGCTTCTCTGAAATTGGTTGGCACATCGCTGAAAGCTAAATGAAGGTGGCATATGCCCTGACCGTAGGTGATGTGATTTGAATATTCGTTGTAGAAAACCGTATCCGTTTGGAAACCCTCCAGAAGGGTATGGGCCCTGTCATAGGCATCCAGAGCCCAGCCGAAGAGACTGTCAGCAGTGAAGAACTCGTGCTGAGCCACGTCCAGCGCCTCGATGTTAACGGCTTTGATCAGGTGCAGCTTGGCCATCCTAATGTAGGCATCGGCCAGCACACAGTGGGCGGAGATGTTCAGTTTTTCACCCTGAACGGCAACCAAGCCAACAATTCCCTTGAAGGTCTGAACGGCGGCTTTCAAATTCCGCAGATCGGATGTTGTTTTTCCCAAACGATAGAGCGACAGCCCGGCCATGTAGTGGGCCGGCAGGACCAGATCACTCTCAGGAAGTTTCGTGACCTCAAGAAAGAGTGAGTTGGCGTTGCGAAGGTCGTTGGCGCTCCCCAGCCAGAGGAAACACCAGGCCAGCTTATATGTAGCTCTATCCAGAACATCACTCTCCGGGTAGCGGGCTCTCACCAGTCTGAGCTTTTCCATGGCCCGGTCGAACCCTTTCGACTCGTAGTTGATGTTGTAATAACATTCTCCGCTGTAGTACTGGGCGTTGTCGGCCAGAGGATGGGTTTTATCTACGCTGACGAGAAAGGATTCAAATTGAGTCATAGCCCCTTGAAACTGGCCCTTTTCAAACAGATCAAGTGCTCCCTGATACATCTCCTCTGGAGTTTGGGCTGCGACAAAAAGAGGGAAAACCGTGAATATTATTACGAGCGCGAAACAGATTTTCGCTCGAATTCCAGAGCTTGCAAGCCCTGATTGAAATCTGCGATTCGAGTGCACCGATCTCTCTTCAATTCTCTTCATAATGGCCTCTCTGCATAAAATCATCGGACAGAGATAAACTCAGTCCCTTCCAATGCATCACATTTTGCTTATCCGAAAATTTGCAGACGAGCTCACCTGCCTCCGAATATTCCGCCTTGCGTTGAACCTTGGCACCGCACCTATTTTTATCAATGGAGGAGCCTCGCTCCAGTGAACGCGTACCGTTATGGCTTCTTCCTTCCAGGCAGAGTATGTCCAACTCTCAAGAGCTCTTCTCGCACGGTTATCAAAGGTCCCATCGCCGCAGGTGTTCGTTACCCGCACCGCCTGAACGTCACCATCGGGGGTGACCGTGAAGGTGATTTCCGTGTATCCCCCCGGAATGTTCTTCTCGAAACGGTCCACAAAAATTGGATCGCCATCAGCCAATATTCGAAAGGGTTCCACTTTTCTGCCCTCAGCGATCAGTTCGATCTGGTAATCTCCCTTGAATTTTATCCCACTCCCGGGGGGAATATCCGCAAGGAGTCCGCTCTCGACTCCGGGTTGCCTCTCGCCGAGGAAATACCAAAGGCAAAAGGCCAAAATACAGAGGTACGTTCCATATCTTACCTTCAGGTACTTCTTCCTCCAATTTCTGCGGTCTGCCTGAACCATATTACTCTTCCCCTGTAATAAGGACGTTCCCCAGAACGAGGTTCACCTCGGATAGATTTAGCCCCTTGCACAAGCCCATCAATCGCACAATGGGCTCGATGGGTACGTCCTCCTCCGCTTGGATAGCGATGATTGGCTTTTGAGACGGCTGGCGCTCCATAAAAAGTTTGTTCAGATCCTCAATTCTTTGAATTGCATTGCCTATACTTACGGGTTGCCCCCATCTTCGCGCCCACTTAGTGTGCCGAATGTCGGGCCACTCTCGATAACCGAGTTCCGAGTAAGGTTTACTCCCCCTTCTTGGTTGTTTCCCGCCCGGCATATTGCGATGAAGAACATAACATTCCAAAGTGCCGTCCTCAGTCATACCCAGGTCTATTCTCACATTCACTTCCACTACCTTCTTCTCAGGGGTTTGCAATTCCTCGGCAGTCATCTCCGGGATTTTAACCGTTATTTCTCCCTCGGTTTCCTCGGGCCGCCCTATGCTGCTGGCCACCAGGAAAAAGATCAAGAGCAGAAAAATGACATCAATTAGAGAGATCAATTCGGGAGAACTCTCTTCTTCTATCCTTTTAAATGCCATTGTCTTACTTTGGAAGTACGAACAACATGTTATCTATCTAAAAGATTTATGAACATGCATTTTTACGGCAAAAGTAACAGTCTCGATCAGGGGTTCCGTCTCTGTCCCTCTACAGAAGGACATAATCCGCATCACGGTTCCGTACGAGGTACGCTTATCCGGACGAATCCTTATGATTTGTTTCATCTCACTCTCTCGTGCTTGCTCCCCCAGTCGTCGAATCTCATTTAGGACCGTATTAAATGGCACGCCGTTAGGATTAAGCCTTCTCACCTGATCCAGACTGATCCCAGGCCGGACTAAGAAAAACATCTCTTCATTAGTTCTCTCCTCTTTCTCGATCTGAATCAGTAGCTCGGGGGCTTCTCTGTTGAGAGGCTTGCTCGATGAGGATGGCGGCAATTCACGGGCAAATTCGTCTGCTGGTTTTTCAACCAATCTCTTCTGGGCTTCCGTTGTCATCACGCCATGAGCAACGATGAAAAAGATCAGTAGTAGAAAGATAATGTCCACCATGGGAAGCAGTCCCAGCTTGCCACGTTCATCTTTTCTTCGAAAGGCCAAAAGAAGTACTTCCTCCTTGAAAAGGAAAACCAAATTTACTTATTGTCAGCGTCTCGGAGGAGGGTGTCACCCTCCCATTGGGTATAGATCCAATCGACCTTATCCCTCAAATAGTAGTATATGCCGAGCAAAGGTATGGCTGTTATTAAACCCAGGACGGTCGTAAAGAGGGCCTGGTAGATACCATCTGCCAGCAGAGGCAGTTTCTCATCGAAGGACAGCCCTATATTTATCCCCAATTCGTGAAAAGATCTGCTGATTCCTATAACGGTTCCCAGCAACCCTAGCATGGGAGCCAAACTGGCCAAGGCCCAGAGGAGGTTGTGTCCCTTTCTCAACTTTTCCCGTTCGTTGGCCGCCACACTTTCTATAGCCCTCTCAACAGCCCTCTCGATTTCTATAACCCTCCTCTCGATCTCACAGGAGACAGAGCTTCCCTTACTCCCGTGTTTGTCTAGACCGAACTTGAATATTCGCGAGATGGGGTAGTCTTCAAATTCTTCGCATAAATTCTTTGCATTTTGTATTTCAGCATTCTTCCAGTAATCCCTCACTGCTTCGATAAACATGTCAAAACATTTCTGACGTTTCATCTCTCTATTGGCTATGCCAACAATGCGACTTAAAAAATTTGGCCTAATCTGTTTATCCTTGAAGATGGTCTCACACAGCACTTTATGTGTTGAATGGTGTTTACATATTGAGTAAAACCGCTGGTTGTAAGGAAAAATAAATTTAAGTCTCAAGGCCCACACTCGTTTTAAGGCTACGGCGCTCCCCACGAGAAGGACAGATAGTATAATCCACATTAATGTCCCCCCTCGGCTCATGAAACGTAAAAAACCGCACAAAGCAGCATCTACAAACCCGCGAACTCCCCTCGGTTTTGAGTGGTATGACTGCTCGGTTTCAGACCAGATGGTGTCGTGCGCCACTCTGGCTCCAACCCGATAGTAATAGGTATGATCGTATTCTAAATTATGAAATACATATGTGGTGTCAGTGATCCATCCGGATGTGGCAGCTCTTCGTTTGAAGGAGGGATCATCTGAGCGCTCCGCACGGTAGTCGGTGGCCGTATCGATTTTCTTCCACCTGAGGATAGCCTCTCTCTTTTTTGATTCAACACTCAGTCTGACGACAAGCTCCTCCTCCTCTTCAGTCAAAGAGATATTGACCATGCATGTGACGAGGACAAAACTGAATGCAACTCCAAACAGGAGCCTTCGTGTTCGCGTCAAAGACATACTGGACATAAACCACCTCCTTGTCATAAGTGATTTTTCTACGCTATTGTTGGTGTAACCTTTGGTAACACTCTCGAATTTTGTCACGGGCAGTTTCTACCTTGTCTAACTCGGGATAAAATCTCGGCACCTTAGCAAATTCAAGCAAAGCATTGTTTACATCTCCGAGTTTCAGATAACACTCCCCCAATAAGTATTGCGCATCGTCGGCAATATTATTGTCTCCAAATTGGGGGAAGGGAGGATAGCATTCCAGGCCCGTCTGATATTCATGGACTACCACCTTTAAATATTCGATAGCCTTGTTGAGATCCTTGCCGCTGTTTTTGTCATCGCTCAGCATTTCGCCCAACTTAAGGTATGCTAACCCCACTCTCCTATATCTTCTGTCGCTCATACGTGTAATCTCTTCGAACGTGGCCTGAGCAGAGGCAGAATCGCCCAATTTCTGATAACAGACACTGGCATCATAGAGCATCTCAAATTTAGATTTGTCGCCTTTTTCGGCCTTATTCTCATAAACGGCTTTTGCTTTTATCCAATTACCTTGGTGCATATAGGTCTCCATGAGGTGCAAATTGTTCTCATAGGCGAAGGCGTCTTTGCATCGGGCGCCTTTTGATCTGTTCTTGCGGAGAATCTGTTCTGCAGCATGGTACTGTGCGATGGCCTTGTCCCAATCCCCATCGAGGTAGGCACACTCCGCCAAGGCCACGTACGCCTTTGCCACCCACTGTAATTCATTCTTGTAGTCTGAACTGTTGCCATATCTCTCAATGAGCTCGAGATTGCTTTCTTTGTCGCTATCGGTGTAACCCTGTATCACCGTGTAGACGCACGGGGTACCTTCATAAATGACAGGCCGAAAGCGCTCTTTGGGCCGCAGTCCAGGGCCCGCATAAGTAAACGATATTCGAACACTTCCCCCCAAATCCTGGCTCATATGATAGGCGTAGGCGAAATCGAGTTGAAATCCTCGCAACGTTCGAGTCGGAAGGGGAAGTCCGAAGCCGAAGGAAATTTCTGTCTTGTTAAGCCCAACACGCCCCAGAAATTTTCGTTTATAATTATACTCGACTCCAAAAGCAGGCTCTACTCCCCTGTCGGACAGATACTGCCCCTCTCCGGCTACAGTGAAACCGGAAATGGTGCAACTTGCCCCAAGCCTGGTGCTGATGGGAATATTATCGTCTTCAAAGCTTCCCAACAGATTTTGAACGGTGGCGGCCAGATTGAGCTTCCTCTCGAGAAATGGCTTCAACGTGAGTCCTAAATCTAAACCTCCCCCCCAGTTCGATTGGTCATCAAGGTTTTGGTGGAGAATTTTCAAACAACCTCCACCGTACAACCGCCAGGAAATTTTTCTTCCATATGCAATGTAGAACCCCATCTCGTTGTTGCTGAATGTCTGTGTATATTTATTAAGCTCATCTCTGCCCTCAAAATCGTCGGTGTGTAGATTGACAATCCCCAGCCCGAAGATTCCATGATTTT
>CAYUXD010000026.1:11562-14707 GCA_964448655.1 uncultured Eubacteriales bacterium | reverse complement strand
TCCTCTCCTCGCTGTTATAGTTGCCCAACTCCTTGCCTACTATATGAGCCAGGAAAAAGGGATCAATCCTGACCAACCCCGCAACATCAGCAAGACCCTTACCGTGGATTGATTGGAAGCAAGCCATGAACTTAAATTTCGAAGCGAGCGATGAAAAAGGATTACGTACTTGACATAAAAAAAACTACGTCGTGCTAAGAGTGAATTTGATTGATTTAAGTTAAATATAGAAAATACAAATATTTTATGAGCAGATTACTGCAATCTTCGCCGATAGTTTACAATAATGCTTCCTGTATCTTATAAATCATAATCTAAAAGAGGAAGGAATTATGAAACACAGATTTTTTACCCATGTTCTATTAATCATGGTTTTATTCTGCTTTGTCTATGCAGAAGGAGAAAAGAAGCCTTTTACCGTGGATGATGCAGTTAACATGGTCAGTGTGTCCAATCCCCTGATATCACCTGATGGGAAGTGGATTCTTTTTTCAAAGGATGAGCTTAAATGGAAGGATAACAAACGAGAAAGGTATTTATGGCTGGTCTCAGCGGACGGAGGAGAAGCCTTCAAATACACCAACACAGAGGGCGATTCTTCTCCTCGATGGTCGCCCGATGGGAAATATCTGGCTTTTCTCAGGGGAAAAGAGGAGAAGCGTCAGATATGGATTATGAGAACTTCTGGCGGTGAAGCGACACAAATCACAGAACATAAAGGAGCAGTGTCCTCTTTCCGCTGGTCTGCTGATAGCCAAAACATTATCTTTCTCGCCAATGATATAAAAAGCAAAGAGGAAAAAGAAGAAATTAAACAGGGGGATGATGTTGTCTATGTCTATGAAGGGCCTGATGGGCAATACAGTCGAGGCAACTGGTCGAACCTCTGGCACTTCTGTTTGGAATCAAAAAAGGAGAAACAGATCACTAAAGAAAAAATGATGGTGGGTGGATATGATATCTCTCCTGATGGCAAACAAGTTGTCTATGTCTATCGAACCGAAAACAGAAGGAATACCTCGGATCTGAGTGAGATTGCAATCGTCGCTCTTGAAGACGGAAAGATCACAAAGCTTACCAGTAACAGCGCACCTGAAGGAAATCCCTTGTGGGCATCTGATGGAAAGAGGATTTCCTACTTGGCCCCTGATGATAAGACCTGGAAGCTGGCCAGCTCTAAAATCTGGATCATGGACGTTAAGACCAAGAAGTATCGATTAGCATCTGGAAAATTTGGAGGAGACATTCGCGGCTACAGATGGAGCCCGGATGGGAAGTCTATTATTTTTAATGGCAGTGTTCGCACAAAATCCAATATTTTCTGCCTGGATGTAAACTCAGGAAAAGTTGAACAGTTAACCAAGAAGGAAGGGGTTTTAAGTTTTTCTTCTCTCTCTGCAGATAGAAAAAAGGCAGCCTGCGTTTATTCTGATAATCAAACACCTCCTGATATTTGGACAGTGGAGCTAAGTCCTTTTAAAGAGAAAAAGTTAACTTCTGCTAATCCCTGGATAAAAGATAGGATTCTGGCATCTATGAAGGTCATTCAATGGAAAAGCAAGGATGGGCTTCCTGTAGAAGGATTGCTCCATCTGCCTCCTGATTACAAACCAGGCAAGAAGTTGCCGCTTATTTTGAACATCCACGGAGGACCAGCTGGAGATTTTGCGAACAGATTTAGCGCGAGTTATCATATCTGGGCCGGTCTGGACTATGTGTCTCTTTCTCCCAACGTTCGCGGAAGCTCAGCCTACGGTGATGAATTCCTCCGAGGCAATACGAAAGATATAGGTGGCGGCGACTATTGGGACCTGATGACTGGAGTGGATGAAGTTATAAAGCAGGGCATAGCTGATCCTGATAAGATGGGCGTTCGCGGATGGAGCTACGGAGGAATTCTTGGCGGATGGGCTCTTACCCAAACAGACCGGTTCAAGGCTGCTTCGCTGGGAGCAATGGTATCAGATTGGATCTCAGAGTATGGTATAGGTTTTAGCTTTGATGTAAGACTCTGGTATATCGGAGGAACACCCTGGGATAATCCCCAAGGATACAGGGAGATGTCCTCGTTGACTCACATAGAAAATGTTAAAACTCCGGTTATCCTTTTCCATGGCGAAAGAGATACGACCTGCACCATCGGTCAGAGCCTGAACTATTTTACTTACCTCCATGAGATGGGAAAGACAGTGCGCTTTCTCAGATTTCCCAGGGAGCCTCACGGATTCAGAGAGCCCCATCACCAGCGGATAAGGATGGTCGAAGAGATAGCCTGGATGCAAAAGTATATCCGTGGAATAGACTGGACGTCCGAGCGCCCCAAAGAAAAAGAAGAAGAAGAAAAAAAAGAGGAGGCAGAGGTAAAATTTGTAGGGGCTTGATTTATCAAGCCCACCTTATTAAATATATAGATGAGCTGAAGGAATTTGTTTCTTCTTTTGGGGGGTTTGATTCATCAAACCCACCGGGATTATTTTGTAGGGGCTTGATTTATCAAGCCCGCAATTTTAAGGAAGAAAATAAATAAAGAACGTAATTGCGCATTTTCTTGTTGTAGGGGCTTGATTTACCAAATCCACTGGCTTATTTTGTAGGGGCTTGATTTATCAAGCCCGCACTTGTTCTGGGTAATTTAACAGGGGAGATTTATAAATAAGGAGCTTGGAAAAAATATCTGAATTATCCTTTAAACAGAGGAATTTCCGCTGATTTCTTCTAAGGCTTCATCAATAAGTTTTAATCCTGCCTTAAAGTAATCTTTTTCTGTGCCAATCCCTATTCGGATATAGTGATCCATTCCGAAAAAATCTCCGGCAACGACAAAAACACTCTTCTCTTTTAGGAGTTTATCGGCAAGTTCTGTTGAGTTGATTTTCATATTATACCTGGGAAAAGCCACTCCACCAGCTCGAGGAGGGATTAGCTCAAAAAGAGGTTTGTGTTTTTTAATCCACTCTTCAAGCACAGCCAAATTTTCATTCAGGATTTTCCGGTTTCGGTCTAAAGTTTTCCTTCTTCGTTCAGGTTCCAATACCAAAGATGCCACCCAATTACTAAGAACTCCAGAAGAGATGGTTGTATAATCGTGGTAAGCCCAGGCCTCTTCAATCTTTTTCCTGGGCCCGACCATCCAGCCTATTCTCAA
>CAYUXD010000026.1:635-11462 GCA_964448655.1 uncultured Eubacteriales bacterium | reverse complement strand
AGGTGATATCAATCTTTTCAACTCATCCAGGTCTGGCCCCCACTTAAGCTCTTCTCTCAAATGAAGGGGCCTGACCTTAATACCAAAAGAGCGGGCAAGCCCCCAGATCTGCATATAGTTAGGCATCATGAGGATAAGCTCATCCTCTGGCTCTAAATTTTGCCAGATGGTTATAAAATTTGCTTCTGCAGAACCGTTTGTAACCAGGATATTATCAAGGTCTGTTCCTGGGTAGAGGCGGCTGATCGCTTCTCTAAGTTCTTTAGAGCCGTTTGTCTGGCCATAACCAAGCCGTATAGACAACAATTTTTCAATCTCGTTGCTTCTGAGGAACTCTTCCAGAGTATAAGGGTGAACGCCGCTTTCTGTCAGGTTGTACTTCACTCTGTTTTCCCATAAAGATTGGGCTCTCTCCATTTCAAAAATTTCAATTTTCATGATAACCTCACTTGACGAAATTTATTTGAATACGCCTTATAATCCACTTATGATTCATCGCGGCTTAGAACCTCATAGACAGCTTTTGAAATTTGAATATCCTGAACTGCAACACCGGTCAAGTCCGCAACAGTAATCTGCTCATCAGAGGACCTCTGCAGCTCTCTGTTTCTGATAACATTTCCTAGTTCAACAAGGTTTTCCTTTTTAATCAAGTCAGTTTTTAAGGCGTGGAAAATTTCTCCCCGAGCTTGACACTGGCTGATGCTGTCTGCCACGACGATATCAGCCATCTGGAGAATTTTAGAGTCTAGTTCTTTTTTATCAGGGGTATCAGAGCCTACGGCTGTTATGTGTGTTCCTTTCCTGATTTGCTCAGCCCGAAGCAGAGGAGACTTTGAAGGCGTCGCTGTTACGATGAGATTACAGGTTGCGGCTATGTCTTCGGCATCCTGGGTGGTTTGAATGTTACAGCCGAGCGGCTCCACTGCCTTTTTATAGTCATCCAGTTCTTGCTGATTGATTCCCCAGACGATGACATCATCACAATCAACAGTAGATTTTAAATACTCAAGCTGCATTTTGCCCTGGATGCCGGCGCCAAAAATTCCTACCCGCCGCACATTCCTCGGGGCAAGATATTTGGCAACCACCGCCCCCGCAGCAGCAGTTCGGACGTTAGTGAGATAACCTTCATCAAGAAGGATGCAGGCCAGCTCTCCTGTTTTCTGGTTGAAGACAAGCATAAGACCCGAGCCAGTCGGGAGGTTAAGCTTTATATTCTCATAAAAACCGGAGGCAATTTTTATGACATAGTATTCATCACCTGTAATATAGCCGTATTTTATATGGACATCTCCAGGAGGGCGCTCAAAAATCATTTCTCCTACAGGTGGGACAACCACTTTTCCTTGAGAGTAGGCCACAAATCCCTCTTCAATCGCTTGAATTGGATCGATATTTTTTAGAGCCTCCTTTATTTGGCTGAGATTAACAATTTCTGTCATTTTTTGCCTCCTTAGCTGAGGACTTCTTTCAGTTGGTCCAGACTTATTCTCGCTCCGCTCAGGATTAAAACGACGTTTTTATTTTTAAATTTTTTCATTGTCTTAAGGTAAGAAGCTGCTGGAAGGGCTGCTGTACCTTCTATGAGCATGTTATGTTTTTCTAAAAAAAGTTTAATGCCCTCTTTTATCTCTTTCTCTGTGACAAGAATGAAATCATCAACGTATTTTTTGCAGATGTCAAAAGTAATGGCGCCTTTCTCGATCCCGCCGGCGGATGCATCAGAAAGCGTGGGCTTCGATTCCATTTCCACAATTCTTCCAGCTTTAATGGATTCATACATAACTGCAGAGTTTTCGGGCTGGCAGCCGATAATTTCTATATTTTCATCTATGGATTTTAGATACCCTGCGATTCCTGATATCAAGCCCCCTCCGCCGACAGGCACAAACACGGTATTTATATTATTGATTTGTCTATGTAGTTCGATCCCTATTGTAGCCTGGCCGCCGATTATTTTGAGATCATTATAGGGAGGGATATACAGAAGATGATTCTTTTCTGCAGTATTCCTGGCAAAAACTTCTGTTTCGACACAGTCTGTTCCATGAAATTTTAGCTCTGCATCATAATAACGAAGACCTTCAATTTTTGCCTGATTTGCGATCGAAGGCATGTAGATCGTTCCTCTCAATCCCAGTTTTTTAAGTGCATAAGCAAATGCTGCGCCATGATTACCGGATGAAGCTGTAACCATTTCAATTTTCCTCTCTTTTTCAGCCAAGGAAAGGAGCTTATTCATGACTCCACGAAGCTTGAATGAGCCGCTTAACTGGAGGTTTTCAAGTTTAAGATAGACATTACAGTCTCCTGATTGACTGAGAAAGGGGGAATATTCAACATGAGTCTCTCTGATATGTTTTCTTATTCTCTTTTCTGCTTCTAATGCCTCTTTTTTTATATCAATAAGCTTTATGTAATCGGGATTATTCATCAGGTCTTACCTATACCAATCAAGAACAGATAAAGATTTTATCTATCATTTGAGCAAGGGAAAAGTATTACAGGAATTGCCATTCTTATCAAGTTTTTAATGATTATTTTTAACATGAAAAAATGGGTAGGAGAAAAAGTAGCCTGTCCCCTTTATTTAGCAATTTTTCGTAGAACTGGGAGGAAAGCGTTTGACCGCTAAATTTTGCTGTGCTATATGTTACGCACGGTGGCAAATGAGGCCAACTCTTCAGAGCCCTCTCTCCGGAAGGCTCTGGGCGTCTTTGACGGGATCGCCATCCTGATCGGTATCACAATCGGCGCTGGCATCTATTCCACCCCTCAGATAATCGCCGGCTATCTCAGTTCCTTCGACTCAATTATTCTTCTCTGGCTGCTGGCTGGTGTCTTTGTGTTCACCAGCGGGTTGATCTACGCCGAACTTGGGACAAGAATGCCTAACACGGGAGGGGAGTACGTTTACATAAGTCGATGCTTCGGACCCTTTGCCGGATTCATGTTTGGGTGGGCACAGCTGTTCATCATCCGGACGAGTGCAGCCGCAGGCCTGGCCCTGATCGCAGCGGATTACTTTGGCTATTTTGTCGCCTTGAATAGAATCAGCCGGATCATCACCGCACTCGCCGTCATTTTTCTGTTGGGCGTCCTGAACTATATCGGAATTCAAAGGGCCAGCATCTTCCAGAAACTTTCCACAATCCTAAAAGTGGGAGCCCTGCTGTCCATCGTCATCGTCGGCATCCTCCTCAGCGGGGGTCATGAAAATTTGCTTTCTACCAGAGCAGCGCCAGAAGGGCCGTTGAGCCCTTTGGGGAGTATCGTCGCCGCCCTGATGCTTATTATTTTCTGCCATACTGGCTGGGAACGGATCGGGTATCCAGCCGGAGAAATGAAAAATCCAAGGCGTGTCATCCCTTTAAGCCTGGTGATCGGAATTGGTTTAGTTGTCCTGCTTTATGCCTTAACAAATTTAACCTACCACAGGATCCTTGGAATGGAGGGGATGAGAGAGAGCACGATCGTCGCCTCGGATGTTCTAACCGTGCTAATCGGTCCAGTGGGTGCTGCGCTCGTCGCCATCCTGGTTATAATTTCCGCAACCGGAAGCATCAACGGGACTATGATGACCGCGACCCGGGCCTATTATGCCATGGCCAGAGACGGTCTCTTCTTTAAATGGCTGGATCATGTCCATCCCCGATTCCGGACTCCGTCCCGGGCGATTGTCGCTCATTGCGTGTGGGGGGGAGCTATTCTCATTATCCGCGGAACATTTGAGACGATTGCAACCGGACTCGTCTTTGCCATCCTGATTTTTTACGGGCTTTCCACCCTGGCGCTTTTCAAAATGAGGAGAGACCGCATCGGAGGCACAAACATCTTCCTTATCCCGCTCTATCCTTTCCTTCCTCTTCTGTCTTTCTTGCTGATCATAGGCCTGATCGTCCTCAGGGCCATTTTCTCATGGCAGAATTCTGCCGTGGATCTGGTCTTCATAGTTACTGGAATCCCGTTTGCCTTCTACTGGGTTCGGAGAAGAGAAAAAGCCACCAGGATGGAAAAAAAGAATTCTGACATCAAAATTTAGAGTTGATCAATATTAATATGGTGATTTTCCTCCTAACTTACTGAGCTGTTAGGATGTATAATGATATACAGCTATAAATCTTAATTTAAGAGGATCCCTATGAGTTTAAAAACGCTTAATGGAGACCAAGCCATGGCTTTTGGAGCACTGGCCTGCGGCGTAAAACTCGTGACGAGCTATCCTGGGTCACCGAGTTCAGGGACTGTTGAGACACTGATTAGCCTGGCAAAAGAGCATAAAATCTATGTGGAATGGTCGAGTAACGAGAAAGTGTCCCTGGAAATGGGTATTGGTGCCTCTATAGCAGGCCGTCGAGCGCTAGTTTGTACAAAAAGCGTGGGCATGAACGCGATGATAGACCCGCTCATGGCTCTTAATTTGACTCCAGTCCATGGAGGGCTGGTCATTCTTCTAGGGGACGACCCTGGTGCCTACGGATCTCAAAATGACCAGGACACACGATCCCTGGCTACCTTGCTGGAAATGCCGATTATGGAACCAGCGAGTCCGGCTGAAGGTTATGCTATGATGCAGGAGGCCTTTAATATTTCGGAAGAGTTCAATACCGCAGTGATTATTCGGGAGACTCGAAGCTTCACCCAGCAGAAGGAATCTGTCCCTGTTTCTGACGAGCCTTATCGGGAACCCAACCTTGGTCTTGTCAGAGAACCTTTTAGATTCGTCCCTGTCCCCCTAAATGCGGTGGAAAAACACAGGGCTCTGCATCAACGAATTGAAGCCATGAGCGCCTGGGCTGATAGCTCTCCGTTTAACAGAGCTAGTGGTACAGGTGTGAGGGGCATTGTCGGTGCCGGGTTTGCTCATGCCAAACTTCTCGATGTTGTGGGCGACGAACATCCTGGGGAATTTCGCCTTTTTAAGTTGGGCGTCCTTTATCCTTTGCCCAGAAAGACCATTACAGAGTTTCTGCAGAATTGTGATGAAGTCCTGATTGTTGAAGAGATCGAGCCTTATGTGGAAACCCATATCAAGGCTATTGCGCATGATAGTGGTTGCCCTACGAAGATATATGGAAAACAGAGTAACCATTTAAGCCGGGAAGGTGAATTATTTCGCTGGCAGATTCAGCGCGCCCTGACTGAGTTTATCCCGGAGTTTGTTCCCAGGCGAAAATACTTGAAAGAAAAAGAGGCCGAAGAAAGACCAATAAAGAAGGATTATTGTGCAGACTGTAACTATGATAAAGTCATTGACCAGCTAGAGGAAGCAGCAGAGAGCTTAGGACAAAAGCCAGTTCTTATCGGAGATCCTGGCTGCCTGGTTACGGTAGCGGACCGGCTTGAAGCCAAGTACGCCCTGGGCTCTGCGGTCAGCACTGCCGATGGTTTGAGCAAAGCCGGAGTTGATGAGCGTGTTGTGGCTCTGTTCGGTGACTCTTCGTTTTTCCATACGACTATTCCTGCCATCTGTAATGCGGTCCATAACCAAAGTAAAATCCTGATGGTGGTCCTGGATAATAAAACCACTGCCACCTCAGGATTCCAGATTAATCTCGGAGTGGGGAGAGATGCCATGGGCAGGGAAGTGCCAGCTTTAGACATTGAACAGATTGCTCGAGCTTGTGGTGTGAAACATGTGTACACTTCTGGCCCGGACGACTTAGATTCAGCCCTCAAAGAAACATTCCGGAAAGCACTAAGCCGCAACGAGCTGTCGTTGATTATTGTTCGGCTGGAAAAATAAAAAAATGAGGAGATTTTTATGCTCTGGCAGCTTTTCTTACCCGAAGAGATTTGTCGTTTTTCAGGACTTCAAGAACAGTATTAATTTTCTCGTTGCCAGGTAATTTCCTCAGAGCCCAAGTTGCAGCAGCCCGTATAGATTCAGGCTTGGTTTTGAGAAAGGTCCAAAGCTTGGGCTTTATGGCAACAGCAATGAGTTTTTCTGCTGTTTCTGGAGAACCGATTAGCCCCAGAGTTCTGCAAGCCTTAGCTTGAAACGAAATTCTTGTCTCTTTCTCCCAGATCCACTTCGGTTTTATTATATCCAAAAGCACAGGCACAGCCTCAATAATTTTGCGTTTAGCAAATTGATAGAGGATATGCAGTTTTATTCTTCCCGCAGCTAAATCAAATAAATCGAGAAAAGCCGAGTCGACCTCTTTCCCGGGGACTTGTTCCAAGACCTCGAGTGCAGGTTCCACTGTTTCAGTTGGTCCTGAAAGAGCTATCTCGCGCAGCAAGGGGATCACTTTCGGGTGGTTGACGAACATGTCGACTACATTGATTAATTTAAGAAGCTGAGTAACAGGAATATCAGGATTTATTTCTTCTAAAAATGCTTCCACAGAATTTCTCCCAGCTTTCTGGAGAGCTCCTGCCGCCAATCGGCGAGCTTTGAGCGGTGCATCAGATGCGATTCTCCTCAAGGCGGCCTCAGCTAATTTATCTGGTTTCTGTTCTGCCAGCCAAGCCATTGCTCTCCCTTGCGTTCTTGTGTTCTCAGAATTAAGGTCCTCGAAAGCCAGGGATAAGTCCCGTTTAATTTGCTCCACATACTTTACATCTGGAAGAACGTCGGCGTATTTATATTGCCTGGTAGGATCTTCTTTCCCGGATGCTTCTCCAGGCGCAGCCCCTTCACCGCGAGGGGAGACTCCTTCAGACTCCAGCAAAGTTTTAGTTACCTCTGAAATGTCCGTTCGTTGCAGAAGATCTATAAGGTGTTTGAATTCTTGTTTGCCAGCGTGTCCAGATTGAACTGCCGAGAGCAACTCTTGTTTATTCCTTGAAAACTCGTCCAACATATCTTTTAATAGCTTCATCTGTTTATCGGGTATGGGCGAAGCATCTTTCTGAGTTGAGGATGGTGCACCCTTGCCTTCTTGCCAGGGGGCGTGGACAAGAATCTCTTGTTTGTCGAGTATTATTTTGCGCTCGCCTACCGCCACAAACATCTTTCGATCAGGCAAAATGTGTGATAATTCGAGTTCCTGCACAAGCGTATCCCACTGACCAGCCACTTCTTCAGGAGGTTTGGTGAGTAAATTCAAAAATCTCTCCAGTTCATCCCGGGTAAGCCCTCGTACGAATAACACTCCTTGCAGTCCGTAGCTGCTCAGAATTTTGTACAGGTCCTCTGTCAATTGCGAATCAATCCCTTTCGCTGGCGGAGGCATACCGTTAAAAAGTACTGTCTCCGGCGTTACCGAAATAGAAAGGATTTCCGTCTTTTCAGCAAGAAATGGTTCCAGAAGCTGCAGGATCCTCTCCACAGAGTTCTTTACATTCTCATGCTCTTTCGGATAGAGGCGTATATTATTCAAGGCGGTCCTGAAAGCCCTCCCTGCCTCGATGGCGTGGGAGAGGTCCTCAGGTTCAAGGGGAGATTCTTTGGCTAAAGATGCTGTAAGTATCCTCTTTTGTAGGATTTTTTGGGCGCTTCTTGAGATAAATACTGCATCCATTTTGTCTTTAAGAATAGAAAACATCTTTGCCGCTTTATCCAAATGACCAGTATTCTGGAAATGGTATGCCAGCTTTCCCACGACACGTTCGAGGGAACCAGCAGAAAATTTCTGTTCTATCTCCGCCGCACGAGCATGAAGCTGTTGGCGCTCATCTTCATTCAAGAGTGAATAAAAAATAGAACGGTCCATCCTGTGAGCAAAGACGAACTCATCGGGATTTGGTGTTTCCTCGATAAAAAGCTGTCTTTGAGCGTTGCTAAGAATGTCCAGAACCTGCTGGGGCTTGAGTTCTGATAACTCTGCAAGCTGATGCGCATTGATCTTATCTCCAAGAAGTGAGGCCAGTTTGAGAACGTTTACTGCTTCCTCACTCATGCGCATCAGTCTCTCTTTGATCATTTCGCTGAGGCTTTCTGGTATATCCTCAGGCTTGACCAGGGAGAGATCCCATTCATTTCCCACGGCTTCTATCTTACCCTTTATAAGAAGGAACGATAAGGCCTCCAGGATAAACAGCGGATTGCCATCAGAGTTGTGCAACAGGGCTACTTCTGATTCAGCAGACAATGTTTTCCCGTCAAACTGCTTGGCTACGAGTTCATGGACGTGCTTCAAGCGTAAGGGTTCAAGCTGAAATTTTTGGATATCACTGTTCGCTGCCGCCTCTGGCATGGAGTGGAGAAGGAATAAAAGCTTGTCCTCTCCTGTAATTAAATCTGGGCTGTTGATCGAAGAAAGGAAGAACAGCTTGCTCTCCTCTGTTTGCTCGAACTGGGAATCGAAAAACTGCAATGATGGCTGGTCAATTTGGTCTGCATTGTCAAGCAGGACAGCGCCATTGCCCATTTCACGGAGAATAATGAAAACCTGAGTCAATGCTTCAAAAAGGGCCATTCTGTCAGATGCGACGACTTCCTCTGTTTCCTCCACCTCTTTTGTATCCCACAAAGATATATGCGGCTTGAGGATGAGTTTGTACCTGTCCTCAAGCTTAGAGAATACCTCATCAGAAATGGATGGTTCCAGCTCGAAAAGTATCCCCAAAGCTGATAATACGCCACTATACATATCCGTCTGCCAAAAGGGGTAGCCCTTGGCGAATAGGGTGAAGGCGAAATTTTGTTGAGCGGTCTCTTGGGCGTGCTCCATTAGTCTTGATTTTCCTGTTCCATCATCCCCAAAAAGCACTGGAAACACCATAGGATTCTCTTTCCCGGAGAGATGTTTGTCTAAGAATTGAATCGTATCATCCCTGCCCACAATATGGGGATAAGAAAGGATGGAATCGAGCTTAGAAGGGGTCAGAAGCTTACCCCTATCGGGGTAGACAACAACTCTTCCTTTCCCTCGGTCCTTTGCCGTATAAAGGGCTTCATCAGCTTTTCTGAAGAGAGTCTTTAAGGATTTTCCATCTTTGGGAAAGAGGGAAACACCTGCACTGTATTTAATTTTGAGTTTTTTGTCTTTAACGTTGAGAGGCGACTCCGTTATCTTTTGCAGAATCTCCATCCCAAGGTCCCTAGCCTTTTTCTTGGTCAACTTCGATATAATTAGGACGAATTCATCACCCGCATAACGGATCACAATCCCTTTGTCCTGAATTTTTTCTGAAATAACTTTGGAGAAATGCTTCAGTGCCCGGTCGCCCACCCTATGTCCGTAATTATCGTTGATGGCCTTAAAATTGTCCATGTCGAGCATGTAGAGGGCTACGGTAAACTTTTCTTTGTCAGCTTGGGCAAGATATCCCGGGATTACCTCTTTCAAATACCGACGGTTGAATATTTGAGTTAACTCATCGGTATATAAAAGGCTCAGAAGTTCTTTGTCTTGAGGTTCAGTGCTCATTGGATTTAAAAAGATTCAAAAATAGGAAAAGTTAATGTAATGATGAAATGCACCTCATGTGCGTGTCTGCATTTTGACTTTTTATTCATAGAAAAAATTTAAATAAACGAGGCGCACTAGTAAATTATAGGGAAAATAAATAAAAAAAGCAATACCTCGAATCAAACCATCTAAAATCTTACTATATGAGTATCGTCTAGCTCTTTGTGGGGTGAGGGCTTTGGGTGTGGTTTTTGGGATAAATAAGCAATATATGGAAATGGAATATATTGATGCGGGTCACCCGTTTTTTTTTTAGGCAGTGGAGCGTGACAAGATCTCATCCTGAAGATAGGAGATATCTGTGTCGTTTTCATCCTTGTAGTGAAATTTTAATGCGTTTGTATGAGATTGTTGAGACAGGCAAAAAGCAAGACCTGACCCCACCTATTTTTATTTTATGAAAACTTCCAGATTTCTTTATTCTAAAAATAATTTTATGATATTCCACAGGCCGAGGAAAGAAACGATAAGGATAATCAAGCTTCCCAGTATGTTTTGTTTGATGTTATTGACCAGTTTTCCCATCTTCTGACGATTGTTGAGCACAAAAAGCAGAAATATGGATGCCACCGGCAGAACGAATCCGTTGGCTACCTGAGCAAATATGATGACTGAAAGAGGGTTGAAATTGAAAGCTGCTCTCAGGTAGGAGACGATAATCCCTGCCAGAATAACTCCCAGCCAGACTCCTTTAAATCCCTTTGAATCATGACCTCCTTTCCAGCCCAGAACTCCAGAAGAGGCAAAGGCAGCCGCATAAGGAGCTGTCAGGGCTGAACTCATGCCTGCTGCAAAGAAGCCCAGACCGAAAAGGAAATTGGTGAAAGAACCGAATAAAGGCTTGAGCTGCTGCCCCAGTTGAATTCCGCTCTCCAGGGAAATGCCTTTCTCGTGAAAAGCAACGGCTGAGGTGACAACAATCGAGGCTGAAATTATTCCCCCCAACGTGATAGAGAAAAGTAAGTCTTTTTTAACTTCCTTAAGATGAGTGATGGACTGCCATTTTTCCTTGACTGCTGAGGAGTGAAGAAAAAGATTGTAAGGGACAACTGTGGTTCCCACCAGGGCAAGAACGAGATAGAGTGAATTTTTAGGGAAGGAAGGAATGATTCCTTTTAAGATTGAGAGGAGATTCGGCTTGATTGCCACGAGTGTGGTCAAAAAAGAGACGCTCATCAGAAAAACTAAAAAAATCAAAAACTTCTCTACCAACTTATATTTTCCTCTGCTGAGGATAAAAATGGCTATTAAGGAGATAATAGCAATCCAGTATTTTTGGGAGACTGAGGTGACCATCTCAAGGCCAAGAGAGCCGCCTATAATATTCCCGGCTTCATAAGCAGCACAGCCAAACGTTATGGAAGAAAGGGTAATGATCGCAAAAATGCCCTTTGTCAGAGAGCTTTGAGGGAATTCTCTGAGGGCCTGGCCGAGATCGCGTTTTGAGCCTAAACTGAGCCTT
>CAYUXD010000026.1:0-625 GCA_964448655.1 uncultured Eubacteriales bacterium | reverse complement strand
TAGCGAAGACCAGAGCAAAGATCAGTGAACAGCCAAACCGAGCACCTGCCATAGAGCATGAAGTTACGGTTCCAGGGCCGATAAAGGCTGCTGCCACCAGGAAGCCAGGGCCAAAAGAGGACCTTTTATTTTTTCTGGCCATAGCCTCCCCCTCCTGGAGTCTCTACACGCAGCACATCTCCAGGCTGTACTTTTATGTTGACTTTGGAGTTCAGGGCTATTTTTTTCCCTTTGGAAAGCAGGGTATTTTTTCCTTTCTTGCCGTTTTCTCCCCCCTGAGCCCCAAAAGGAGAAAATTTTCGCCTTTCAGAAATGATAGTCGCTTGGGCGGGCACAAAAAATTGGTATTCGCGGATAATTCCTTCGCCTCCCTTGTTGCGTCCTCTTCCGCCCGAACCGCGCCGCAGGCAGTAACGCTTTATTTTCAGAGGCAGGTAATTTTCAAGAGCTTCCAGGGGTGTGTTGAGAGAATTTGTCATATGAGTGTGGACTCCACTGAGGCCAGGAAACTCAAAGCTTCCACCCATTCCTCCTCCGATTGTTTCATAATAGGCGAAGGTTCTCTCCCTTAAAGGATCATAGCCGCCGAAAGCTACATTGTTCATGGTGCCGGAGCTTGCAGCGG
>CAYUXD010000025.1:0-14768 GCA_964448655.1 uncultured Eubacteriales bacterium | reverse complement strand
GTCATGATATCTTTTAATGGGGTGTTGGGGCGGGCAAAAAGAAGCTTTCTTATGGAGACAACTCCTACCAGATGGTTCTGGTCATCTACGGCGTAAAGATAGAAAGCAGATTCCACGTCTCCTTCAAGCTGCATGGCTGTTATGGCATCTGAAACACTAGTGTTCTGATCCAAAGCATAAAAATCAGGTGACATAATTCTGCCCGCTGTTTCTTCCTCATGAAGAAGAAGTTCCTTTACATCTTCTGAAGGTTTTTCTTCCATGTCGGACAGTATGGATTCTTTCATATCATCGGGAAGGAGGTCGAGAATCGGCGCAACATTGTCAGGGGGGATAATCTGGAAAAGATTAGAAATTTGCTCTAGCTGAAGCTCGTTTAAAATCAGGGCTGCATCCTCAGGATCCAATTCCCTTAAAACTTCGCCGGTTTTTTCTTTGTCCTTATCAAAAAGCACGTTGAAAATAATCAGTTTCTCTCTGAAGACGAAGTGATTCATAAGAGAAGAGATGTCTGCAGCATGGAAATTTTTCATCAAGTTCCACAGACGAGAAAGGGCACCCATGTTGATAAACTTCCGGGCTGAACTGGTGAGTATCCGCAGAGACTGTGTCCTCATTTTTTTCCTCTAATTTTTTCGTTCTAAACGATAGCACAAAAACTGAACAGTGTAAATGCAGAACGAGATGCCGCAAACATATTCTTTTCCATTTGTTGGTTCAGGCCTCATCCAGGTGGAAGCCTACGTAATAAAGAGCAGAAAAACTTCTATCCAAATGGCAAGGCCTGATCCTAGGGAAGTCAGCGTTCGTATTTCGAAAACGCGCAGTCTATTTTTGTCTTCTGTAAAAATACTTGTTTGTTTCAGAGACAATAATCGCGCTGAGGCCGATAAGGCCGACGAGATTAGGGAAAGCCATAAGGCCATTCATAATATCTGACAATCTCCAGACAGTTTCCAGCTTTAAGAATGTACCCACAGCGACGAAGATCACAAAAACTACCCTATAGGTTTTTACCGCTCTTTCCTTAAACAAATATTCGATAGATTTTTCTCCATAGTAACACCAGCCGAGGATGGTGGAATAGGCAAAGAATATAAGAGTCAAGGTAACAATGAATTCTCCTATTCCCCCAGGAAAGAATTCGCCGAAGGCCATGGCAGTAAGTTTGGCTCCTTTGAGTTCTGGGCCGTAAGTCCAGAGACCGCTCAAGATTAGAACAAGGCCGGTCATAGTGCAAATTACAAGAGTGTCGATGAAAGTCTGGGTCATGGAAACCAGAGCCTGCTTGACAGGATTTGGAGTTTTTGCTGCTGCTGCGGCAATCGGGGCAGAACCCAATCCTGATTCATTAGAGAAGACTCCTTTGGATACTCCCATTCTCATCGCGTGCATCACCGTTGCCCCGAGAAAACCTCCTACGGCAGCCGTGGGTGTGAACGCATGCTTGAAAATGAGGGCGAAGGCCTGGGGAATAATAGAAATTTTCATGAGCAGAATGACAGAAGCTCCCGTGACATAGATAATAATCATAAACGGAACAAGAATCTGTGTGACTTTGGCAATGCTTTTGATCCCCCCAAGGACGACCATAGCTGTAAAGGTTGCCAGAATAATTCCTGTTATCCAGTTAGGAATTCCGAATGAGCTTTTGACACCATCAGCGACTGAATTGGATTGAACCATATTCCCTATGCCAAAAGCAGCGATAAAGGCAAAGATTGCAAAAAGTGTCCCAAGCCATTTCCAGCCTAATCCTTTAGAGATGTAGTACATGGGACCTCCGCTCATGGTCCCAAACTCATCGACTTCTCTGTATTTTATGGCCAGAACAGCTTCAGAGTATTTGGTGGCCATCCCAAAGATGCCAGTAATCCACATCCAGAAGAGAGCTCCAGGGCCTCCTGTAGAGATGGCGATTCCCACACCGACAATATTTCCAGTTCCCACTGTGGCTGCCAGTGCTGTCATCAGAGCCTGGAAATGAGATATGTCGCCTTCTTGCTCATCGTCCTCTTTTCTTTTAATAAGGGCCAAGTAAAGAGAGTAGAAAAGACCTCTTATTTGAAGACCTCTTAATCTTATGGTCAGGAAAATCCCTGTGCCTACCAAGAGAACAATGAGGGGAAGACCCCAGATGAAATCTCTTATAGCGGTTAATATCTCGAGTATTTGTGCTTCCATGTTCTCCGAGCCTAAAAAAATTTTCCCTATTATAACAGTGAAGAACAACCAGGTCTAGCTTTGGGGTCAGGCCTTAACATCGGAAAGATCAGATAATCTAATGCAGAAAAGTAATTCATCCCAATGGCAAGGCCTGACCCCGATAAGGAACGAGAGGTGTTTTAACCGAGGAAGGTTATGCCCAGTCTTTTTATTTTTTCGTTAAGGCGGTCCCTGTCTATCTTTAGGTCAGAGGCTGTTTCGAAGATATCCCAATTATGCCTTATTAAAGCCTTATGGATGTATTCTTTCTCGAATTGCTTGGTTGCCTGTTTCAAAGGTCGATTCTTGTTGAAGCCAGGAGCATATTCTGATTCCCTGGGTTCGACAAGAAGGGAAAGATGGGAAGCTTTGATTTCTTCATCCTGAACCATGATTACAAATCTTTCAATCACGTTAATGAGTTCGCTGACGTTGCTTGGCCAGGAATAATTGAGGAAAGCTGTCATGGCTTTTTTGCTCATGGACTTTTTCTTTTTGCCGTACTCAATCGAAAAATATTTGAGAAAATGCTCTATCAGGAGAGGGATATCCTCTTTTCTTTCTCGTAAAGGAGGAATGACCATGGGGATGATGTTCAGCTTAAAGAATAAGTCTTCTCTGAATTTTCCCTCGGCGATGAGATTTTTTATGTTTTTGTTGGTCGCCGCGATAAGCCTCGTATCCACGGTTATAGATTCATTTGATCCCAAGGATTCAAACTTTTTTTCCTTGATGATTCTTACCACCTTGGCCTGGATCTTTAAGCTCATATCGCTAATCTCATCTAAGAAGAGAGTCCCCCCGTCTGCGAGCATCAGTTTCCCCTTTTTATCCTTATTGGCATTAGCAAGAGCTCCTTTGACATGACCAAATAGCTCACTTTCAATCAAATCTTCAGGGATGGCTGCGAAGTTTATTTGGACTAATCTTTTGTTTTTTCTTGGGCTTTCTTGATGGATCAAGCGGGCAACAAGCTCTTTTCCTGTCCCACTTTCTCCATAGATGAGTACCCCTCCGTTCGTTGGAGCTGCTTTCTTTATCTTATCCCTCAATTTTTTAATCGAGGGACTTTTTCCGATAAGATGGTACTTTACCTTGATTTTTTGGCGAAGCTGAATGTTTTCTTCTTCTAACCTTTTTTGTCTTAATGCATTTTTTACTGTTAAAACAACCTTTTCTAGAGAAAGAGGCTTTTCCAAAAAGTCATAGGCACCGAGTTTTGTGGCCTTCACAGCTGTTTCGACTGTGCCGTGACCCGAGATCATAACTACCTGAGGATTTTCATCCATCGTCTTTATCTTTTTCAGAACTTCAATCCCGTCCATTTCAGGGAGCCATATATCAAGAAGAATAAGGTCGAAATTTTGCCATTCGATCAGCTTTAAACAATCCTCTCCTGTATTAGCGGTTTTAATACTGTAACCTTCATCCTCCAGGATTCCCTTTAGCGAAGACCTGATGCCTCTTTCATCGTCAATTATGAGAATTTTATCTTTGATCATGCTGGAATTTGGATGACAAATTTTGTTCCATGGGGATAATTGTTTTCAACATTAATGGAACCATTGTGTTCATTAATTACTTGATTAACAATGGCCAACCCCAGGCCAGTCCCTTTCTTTTTGGTTGAGAAATGAGGCAGAAAGAGTTTGCCTTTATCTTTTAAAGAAATACCATGACCAGAGTCTGCAATCTCAATTTTCACTCTCTGCTCTTTTTTTGCAAAAGAAGTCTGAATTTTGATTTTTCCTTTTTTATTCATGGCATGGATGGCATTATCAAGGATGTTGATGAACACCCTCTTCATCTGTTCTGGGTCTGTTTGAATAGGGGAAGGCACGCTGAATGAATACAGCACCTCGAATT
The DNA here is from genome assembly GCA_964448655.1 of uncultured Eubacteriales bacterium. Lineage (GTDB taxonomy): Bacteria > Acidobacteriota > Aminicenantia > Aminicenantales > Aminicenantaceae > SOIV01. The sequence goes on along the minus strand of CAYUXD010000025.1, from coordinate 10,697 downwards.
CAATATCTTTAAATAGTCCCTTAAACAGAGAAACAGCTTGTTCGATGATTTCATGAATATCTGTAGATTGCATGTGGACTTTAGGCATCCGAGCAAAATTTGAAAACTCATCTACCAGAGCTTTTATTGTTCTGGCTTCTTGGACTATGGTTTTGGCTCCATCATCGATAATCTCATCGGATTTTTTCTTTTTTTTCTTTAGATGTTTAATTATTCTTTCAGCGGAGAGTTGAATTGGAGTTAGAGGATTTTTGATTTCATGGGCCACTCGCTGGGCGACCTCTTTCCAGGCTGCGATTCTTTGAGCTTTTATAAGTTGAGTTAAGTTATCCAGCACTACAATCAAGCCTGAAAATTTATTGTTGGATTGTCTCAACGGAGATAGTGATAGAGCGAGGGCTGTGTCCTGGGCACCAGAGTTAATATGTATTTCTTTGTCAGAGAGTCTATATTTTTTCTGAATTCCCAGTTCAATGCTCTTAGAGATTTCTCCATACTTGGCGAGGCTCAGGATATCTTTATAACTTTTTCCGATGAGATTTTTTCCTGGTAAGGCCAGCATTTCTCGAGCCGAGGGATTTATGGTTGTGATGATTCCTTGCGCGTCAAGGGTGATAACCCCGGTTGTTATGTTACTCAAAATGGTCTCAATGTGTTTTTTTCGAGCTTCAAGCTCCGATGTTTTTTGGGCAATGTTGTGATGACTTTCTTTGAGGTCGAAAATCATTTGATTAAAGGAATCTATGAGAATTCCAAGCTCGCCGGAGGCAGGATCATCAACCTTGACATCTAAGTTTCCTTTTGAAACATCTTTTGTCGCCTGGGCCAGCTTTTCAATAGGCACCGTTATTGCCTGGGCCAGGTGGAAGCCAATCCAACTGGCTGCAAAGATAATCAGAAGAGTGATAAAACTTAGGGTGATAAGATAGAAAGTTTTCACTGGATTTTTTTGCATTTTCAGCTGGCGGTATCTTTGAACATAGGAAGTGATGTTGTTGATTCTTTGAGTATAATCTTGGGGAAGGAATTTTCCGGTAACAACCAGCACTCTCCCCATATCAGGAATATCGAAAGAGAGGCCGCGACGGATCATTTTCCCGCTTCCCATGGATTCTATACTTGTTATTGTTTCGTCCAGCTTGGCCTGTTTTACAATATCTGGCGCGAGGTCTCGGTAATTATGGAGAGGGAGGTTAGAATTGAGATAGGCAAATAATTCTTCATCATCCAAGTAGACGCCAATTTCATCCAGTTTGTATTCCCTTAATTTATCTCTAGTAAATTCCTTTAAAGGCAGCTGTCCTTCAGGATTTAAGAGCTTTTGTTTTCTAATGCCTTTGCTCAATTGCCTGGCATAGTGGAGAGTGGTTTCTTCACTTTCCATAAGAAGGCTATCTGCCAGGCTTTTTGTATCATCCATTATTTTATTCAAAGGTGTTTTGAACCACTGTTCAATGTTGCGGCTGATCAAGTCACTGGCAAAAAGGAAGAGAAGAAGGGTAGGAATAAGGGACAGGGCGGTAAAGAACAGGACCAATCTAGTTTTAAAGTAAGCTCCGATGATCTTCCTTTTTCTTTCCAAATAGAGTTTTACCAAATTCCTGATTAAGACAAAAAGAAGTATGATGAAGAGAAGGAGCACGATGAGCTGGAGAGAGGCAAGGAGAATATTTGTTACTGATGTTGAGGAAAATTCTTGTGCTTCGCGTATGAAGTATTCGATAGTAAAAAAGAGAATAATTAAGAGAATGATTATTGCCCCTATAACTCGAGGCCCTTTTTTCTTTTTATCCTCCATTTTCATATCCTGTTTATAATATGTCATTTCCCGTTTCAGTTATCCAGATCAATTATGGTTTCCTCTTCTTGAGCGAGGAAACGCTGGTAGTTTTCCAGGGTTATTCTTATATTTTTTATGACAGCACCAGAGGGACCAAGCTGCTTTCCCTGCATGTTTTTTAACGTGTAGGATATTCCTCCCGCATTTCCTAAGTGGATGAGAAGTTCTTCATTAGCTTTGACCATGAGTTTTTCTCCCGGCTGTTTGAGGCCATCCACTTTTAACACTCTATCTGCCCAAACCTGGAGCCAAGTTTCTTCAAGAAAGGTGATTTCAATGGTTAAGTTTACTTTTTCAGGTATAAATTCCGGCAAGGGTTCAGCCCGAGAGGGTGGTAACGTTATCTCTTCCTGGAGATGCGTTGAGGCTTTGGGTTCTTCGGAAGGAGGCGATGTCTGTTTTTTCAGGGAAAATAAATAATAAAGGAAGAAAAGAAATAGCAAGAGAATAATGATCAGAGTGATGGCGTAAATCAATTTTTTTATATTTTTTGTTAATGCTGGACGAGTTTTTCTTTTTATTTGCTTAGATTCCAGGGACTGCTTCTGCTCGAGGGAGGCCTCATAATATTTGTTCAAAACATAATCTTCTTCCAGTCCGATAAATTTAGCATAGGTTCTGAGAATGGCTTTGATAAAAAAATTGCCGGGAAGGATATCTAACCTGTCTTCTTCTAAGGCTTGAAGAAATCTCAGGCTGATCTTGGTCGAGCTAGAAATTTCTTTTAGAGAAATACCCCTTAGTTCTCGTTCCCTCTTGAGATCTTGCCCTAGAGATGCCATATTTTGGAATTTTAGGCAAAGAAGCGTACCGTGTCAATAAACATATAGAGCAAGCTAGGCTGCTGGACTGGCTAAACTAGAGATATAACAGAGAAAAGAGCAGGGAAAAAGAGAGAGACGGGCGATAAACAATGTACTATAAGCATGGAGAAGAAATGGAGAGAGAATGAATCAGAGAATCGGCCCATTTTTTTGCTTAGGTCTTAAAATTATATATCTTTATCCTAAAAATCTAATAAAAAGGATTATAATGATAAACTGGGGATAACATGAAGATGAATCTGAAGAAAGCCGCTGAAGTGCAGCGGAGACTTTCGTCCAGGCTGAACTTGAAATGGGATGGCAGGGAGGTCAACCTTGTGGCGGGGGCCGACTTTGGCTATGGTTATAAGGAAAAAAAGATTGGAGCGAGTATTGTAGTTTTTAAGATTCCTGAGCTTGAGATTGTTGAGGTATCAGAAGCAGTAAGGGAAATTGAATTTCCCTATCTTCCCGGGTTTTTAGCCTACAGAGAAGGTCCCGTTTTTTTGGATGCCTTCCGGAAAATACGAGCTAAACCTGATGTGACTCTTGTTGATGGAAACGGGATTGCTCATCCCAGAAAAATGGGGCTAGCCTCGTTTGTTGGAGTTATCCTGGATATCTGTACAATAGGATGTGCGAAAACGCCTTTTTTCCCTTTCGTCTTACCCCCGGAGCAGAAAGGATCATACACTTTTTTCAGGGATGATAGAAAAGACAGTGCGGGGATTTGTCTGAGAACTTGTTCTGGCGTGAAGCCGATTTTTGTATCTCCAGGACATAGGATTGATTTCATATCCGCCATGAAGCTTGTTCTCATTTGTTCGAAATTCAGGATTCCCGAACCTTTGAGAGAAGCCCACAGAAGGGCGGGTAAAATATTTTAAGTATAGCGCGAGAGTTTTTACACTTTGAGAAAGCGGGCAAGGGAGCTGAGGCTTCCGGAGAAGCCAATGAATGTCCCTGTTGCGATGAGCATGATGATTTGAGAAAGGGAAAGATAACGGAAATTGATGAGTTCGCTGAAGACTCCCAAAGAAGCACCTAAATAAAGAGGAAAGAACTTTATCAAGACAAAAATCAACAGGAGCGAGACCAGCCCTCCCAGTATTCCAAGAATCATTCCCTCCATAAGAAAAGGTATTCTGATAAAAGTGTTTGTCGCTCCGACAAGACGGAGGATTTCGATTTCCTCTTGGCGAGCAAAAACATTAAGTTTGATGACATTAGAAATAATAAAAAAGGAGGCCAAAACCAATATCCCTCCTAAAAAAAATCCAACAGCCTGAGCCAATCTGCTGAGGGATTGCATTTTTTCAACCCAATCTCTGTTGAATTGAATATCCTCGACTCCTTTCATTTCCTTCATTTCCTGGATAAACGCCAGCGTTTCGGCAGAAGAAAAATTTTCTTCACTGATGGTCGCTTCAAAGGAAGAGGGGAAAGGATTTATCTTTAAATTCTCGATGATTCTTCGAAGTTCTGGAAAGTTATTCCGGAATTCTTCCAGGGCTCTCTCTGGACTGATAAATTGAACGTCCTCTATCAGAGACGATTCTTTTAGCTTTTTTTCTACGAGGCTTCTTTGGCTTTCAGGTAGGTTCTTCTCCAGAAAAAAGATGATCATCATGTTTTTGGAAAGCTGCTGAGCTGTATAATGGAGGTTGTTGGAGAGAGAGAGAAATACTCCAAATATAAGAAAAGACAAACAGATGATAGTGATGGAGAAAAAGTTACGAATTCTGTACTGCCAGAGGTTCTTGAGCGTTTCGTTCAGAAAGTATTTTAATTTTTGGATAATTAGAGTGCTTCCTTTCTGATTAATTTCCCTTTATAAAGGAAGAGAATTTTCTCGCCAAAATGGCGGATCAAGTCCCGATCATGGGTACAAATAACAACTGTGGCGCCCTGTTTGTTTATTTCCTTGAATAAGGTAATGATTTCGAAGGCAAGCTCAGGGTCGAGGTTTCCTGTTGGCTCATCAGCCAGGAGGATTTTTGGGTTGTTCACTACAGCTCTGGCAATTGCCAATCTCTGCTGCTCGCCGTAGGAAAGTTGATAAGGATACTCCCACATTTTGTGGTGAAGGTTGACTACCCTCAGAGCATTGAAAACTCTTCTTCTGATTTCTTTGCGGGGAATTCCGATAACCCGGAGCACAATCGCCACATTCTCGAACACCTTTTTGTGGAAAAGGAGGCGAAAGTCCTGGAAGACACTACCAATAGTTCTTCTCAGTTTATAAATTTTGTGGTCGTGAATTCTGGCAACATTTTTCCCATCAACGATGATTTGACCTTGAGTAGGAAAGATCTCTCTCAATATCATTTTTAACAGGGTTGTTTTTCCTGAACCGCTGGGTCCAGTGATAAAGTAGAAATCTCCTCTCTTCACCGTGAATGTAATGTCAGAGAGGGCCCACCGGGGTGGTTGGTACTGCTTCCAGATATGATATAGTTCTATCATCATAAACTGTGCAAAAATAGCTTGGAGGGAGAATTACCCTCATTATTCGAATCATTATGTGCGCTTCTTTTAATCACTTTCTTGCAGAGGTTGGGGGATTTCCATATTGAGTGCTGCAGCCGCAGAAAAGTTTTGTTTTTGTTAAAAGTTGAGCACGAATTTCTAATCCGATAACAGGCTTATAGATTTGGGAGTTCATCAATTTAGGTGGAGATTATAACATATCAATTTGAGGTTTCAAAGAAGTTGATGGGGTCAGGTCTTGCTTTTTGCCTATACTCATCCAAACGCAATTTATACTAATGAATTACATCGCGGGCGACCCCGCTCTTTTCATAAATGGGCAAGGGAGCGTAGCAATCTCATCCTGAAGATAGGAGATATCTATATCGCTTTCATTTTTACAGTGAGATTTCAATGCGTTTATATGAGATTTTTGAGACAGGCAAAAAGCAGGACCTGACCCCATTAGAGGAGGGATGGGCTATAAAGTGAAAAGATACATAAACCAGCCAAAAAGGAGAGCTCCGACAACCATCAGGAAAAAGAGAGAAAGAGCGTATTTTATCTGGCTTCTCCTTTCTGGTTTTCGGATAAGGGCTAAGACAATGCAGACAAAAGCAGCATAAAAAATCATGGAAAGAAGATGGCTTTTTAAAATCATTCCTTTTTTCCTGTGGCGATATCAAAGGCATCCAGGGTGACGAGATAATTCAGAAGCCCTGCACCAGCAATAAAGGCAGTGCCAAATTCAAAAGTTGAATTCTTCAAATTTCCTAAGCCGAAATAGAAAATTTTAGAAAGAATGTAGAGGAGGCCACTCCCTAAATCAGAAAGAAAAGCAAGAATAGTGAGAGGATTTTCTGCCTGTAAGGAGTAAATTTTCCCTCCCATGAGCAAACCAAGGGCTGCCATGGAATAGATGCAGACGAAAAATATTCCGCCTTTCCAGAATTTTTTTTGAGAAATATGTCCTGCTCCAGGAATAAGCCATCCCAGCGCAACATAGCTTATGAGTTTTACGACTTTGGTATCAATTTTCATTTTGAATAAAAATAATAAATGAAAAGAGGAGCCAAATCAAGAAAAATTTGGAGGAAGCGAGAATCTCCCGAAAACAATTAAAGTAAGTTTATGCTATACTAATTTGGTTTTAAAAAAGTGCGGGCTTGATAAATCAAGCCCCTACAGAATAACAGGTGGGCTTGATAAATCAAGCCCCTACATTAAAAAGGTGTGTTTGATAAATCAAACACCTACACAAGATGAATCAAGGTCTACGTTAAAAAGGTGTGTTTGATAAATCAAACACCTACACAAGATAAATCAAGTCCCTACATTAAAAATGCCAGAACTACCCGAGGTTGAAACCATTGTCCAGGGCCTTTCTTCGAAGCTAAAAGGTCGTGAAATTAGCTCAATTAGAATCATTTATCCTCCTGTCTTAAGGAACGAGGAGCTTTCCCTTATTAATGATCTCAAGGGAAGGAAGGTCGTTGGTGTTCGTCGCCGCGGAAAAATGCTCCTAATAGACTTTGAGAGAAATCTGAGTCTTCTCATCCACCTCAAAATGACAGGACAGTTGCTTTTTTATCCTAGAAAAGAACCTTGGGATAAGCATACTCATTTTATCCTCTCTTTCAAGGATGAAAACAATGAGCTGCGTTTCAGGGATGTTCGCAAGTTTGGTTTCATCTCCTGCATCAGAAATTTAGATATTTCCTGTGTAGATGAACTTAAGAACCTGGGTCCGGAACCTTTTGAGATAGATTTTCCCCTTTTCAAAAATCTCTTTCAAGGCAGGAAAGCACGTTTGAAGAGTCTGCTCCTCAACCAAAATTTCATAGCAGGGATTGGAAATATTTATGCTGATGAAATCCTTTTCCAGGCAAAACTCCATCCTTTAACTCCAGCTTCTACTCTTGGCGATGATGATCTAAAGCGATTATTGAAGGCCATGAGGGAGGTTTTGAGAAAAGCTATTAGCCATAAAGGATCCTCAATCAGAACATTCACGAATGCCGAGGGAGAGAGAGGAAAATTCCAGAATTACCATCAGGTTTACGGGAGGGAGTCTCTCTCCTGTTTTATCTGTGGAGAAAGGATTAAGCGCTTCCGTCTTGGAGGAAGAAGCAGCTTTTTCTGTCCCAGATGTCAGAGAGAAAAAAATCGCGAACCCGGTAACTGATTACGGAAATATTCCTCTAAACCGATACACCTCAGAAATTCTTTCAAGAGCAACAAAATATGCAGCACAGCGCAGAGAGATGGTTCCTTGGACAGATTTTTCCCAGACCCCATTGAAGGCTTTAACCATTTTCCGCTCCAGCTCTTTGTTAACCTGATCCTCCTCCCAAAAAAGACCGCTCAAGGCCTGAACCCATTCCAGGTGACTGACTACAACTCCCCCTGCATTGGCAAGAATATCAGGAATCACTTCAATTCCCTTTTTTTCCAGGATTTCATCTGCTTCAGGCGTAGTAGGGCCGTTAGCTCCTTCAATGATAACTTTCGCTTTGATCTTGTGTGCATTTTTCCGATGAATCTGGTTTTCAAGGGCTGAAGGGATGAGAATGTCAACATCCTGGAGGAGTAGTTCCTCTCTATCAATTTGCTTTCCCGGATGTTTTATGATGCAGGAATGTTTTTCTACGCAATCTATGAGGCCAGGGATATCCAGGCCATTCGGATCGACAAGTGCACCCGAGACATCAGATGTAGCCACAATTTTTGCTCCCATCTGGGATAGGAAAAGAGCGGCGTGGCCTCCCACGTTTCCAAATCCCTGGATAGCAATCTTGGCTCCTTTGAGATTTTTCTTTTTGGCCTTGAAAAATTCTCTGGCGATGATAGAAACTCCTCTGCCGGTGGCTTCTTTTCTTCCCTTAGAGCCGCCCAGGATTTCAGGTTTCCCGGTGACAATACTTGGCTCGGTGTAACCTTTCATCATCGAATATGTATCCATGATCCAGGCCATTGTTTTTGAGGTTGTATAGACATCCGGGGCAGGAATGTCGATATGCGGGCCAAGGAGAGGCATGATTTCTGTAGTATATCTTCTGGTAAGCCTTTCAAGCTCACCTTCGGAAAGCTTTCTCGGATCGCAAATGATTCCTCCCTTAGCTCCTCCATAAGGTAAATCCAGAAGGGAGCATTTCCATGTCATCCAGGCAGCCAGAGCAACCATTTCTTCCTCTGTGACTTCTGGGTGGTAACGAACTCCTCCTTTTGTTGGTCCCTTGGCGTTATTATACTGGCAGCGAAAGCCAGTAAAAACTTGTATCTTTCCGTTGTCCAGTTTAATAGGGATAGATACCTTCAAGATCCGCATCGGTCTTTCCAGGACTTTCAAGAGATTGGGATCCATGTCGATTTCTTTCGCAGCCTTATAGAGTTGTTTTTTAGCCTTGCGAGCTAACGAGTCTTCGATCATTTCATCCTCCATATAAAAAGGAACGGAGCTAGCCTCCAGTTTGACATAAAAGACAATTTCATTATAATTGTAGTTCATTTTCAATTGCAATTTCTATTCTCACAAGGTTAGCATTATCATAAGGAAAGGAGAGAGATAGTAATGCAAACTTTTGAAGATTTCATAGAATTTGCCATCAAAAGGGAAGAAGAGGCAATCAAGGCTTATGGAGACATTGCGGGTATAGCAAAGACTCCAGGCCTTAAGAAACTGTTGCTCGATCTCCAGGAGGAGGAAAGAAACCACAAGAAGCTTCTTCAGGACATTACAGAGAAGAAAATTGAATCTTTAGAAATCAAAGAGGCTGCAGATTTGAAAATTAGTGATTATCTGATAGAAGAACCTCCGAGTGCTGATATGAATTTTCAAGACCTTCTTATTCTTGCTGCAAAAAAGGAACAAAAGGCCGTGGACCTGTATTCCGACTTGGAGAAAAAAGTCACTAAAAAAGAGCTCAAGAAATTATTTGAGTTTCTCATCCAGCAAGAAAAATCACACAAGCTGAAATTGGAGGAAGAATACGAGAAACATGTCCTTGAAGGGTATTGATTTATTTCGATAATTTTCTGGTTTCTTTAAAACAACCAAGAGGAAAGTTTCCAGATTTTAAGAAGCCAGGTTTGATATTAAATCTTAAGGAGAATGATGATGGAAAAGTGGGAATGCACGGCCTGCGGGTATATCTACGATCCTGAAGAGGGCGATCCCGATAACGGAATAGAACCAGGAACTCCTTTTGAGGATTTACCTGATGATTGGGTCTGTCCACAGTGCGGGGTCGGTAAAGAATTTTTCCAGAAGATTGTTTAGAGCTGGCAAAGGATAAAAATATAAAGTGAGAGTAATAATCGTAGGAAATGGTTTAGCCGGGATCATCTCTGCTAAAACGTTGCGCGAGCTTGATAAGAAAGTCGAAATAGAAGTTTTTGCTGAAGAAAAATATCATTATTATCCTCGCCCAAACCTGATCGAATTTTTAGCTGGCACAATTCCTTTTGAGCGGATGTTTGCCTTTTCCCAAGAATGGTACAGAGAGCAGAATATAAATATTCATCTGGAGAAGCCAGTAATAAGAATTTTCCCTGATTCTCAGGAAATCGAGGTTGAAGGAGGAAAGAGAGAAAAATACGAATCTTTGCTCCTGGCTAACGGTTCTTTTTCCTTCATCCCTCCCTTTAAGGGTACAGATAAAAAGGGAATTTTCGCCTTAAGGACTCTGGACGATGCCTTTGAACTTCTCGAGTACCTCAAGAATCACCAAAGGGTAGTCGTAATCGGAGGAGGGCTTTTGGGCCTGGAGACAGCCCGGGCAATGAAATCAGGAGGAGCTCGAGTGGAAGTGGTGGAATTTTTTGATCGTTTGCTGCCCCGCCAGCTTGATATCCAGGGAGCATCTCTGCTTAAAGCCCAAATCGAAAATATGGGTATAAAAGTTCATCTCGGGTTGGCTACTGAGGAGGTTCTCGGCCAAGATGAAGTGAGCGGTTTAAGGTTTAAAGGGGAAAAAGAGATAGAAGCGGACATGGCTATAGTAGCAGCAGGAGTAAGGCCAAATATTCGATTAGCAAAGGAAGGTGGTCTTGAGACCGATCGAGGGCTTGTTGTCGATGATTACCTCCAGTCGAGCAATCCAAGAATATTTGGGGCCGGGGATGTTATCCAGCACAGAGGAAGAGTCTATGGGATTATTCCTTCTTCCTTTAATCAAGCCCGGGTCGTAGCTTCCAATATCTTGGGCAAGAAGGATAAGTATGAAGGAACTGTCCCTTCTAACACCTTGAAAGTTGTCGGTCTTGACCTTGCATCCGTAGGATTGGTTAATCCTGAGGAAGGTACCTGTGAGGAATTCAGAAAGGAAAAAAAAGAGGAAGGAATATACAAAAAAGTTGTCATCCAGAAAGGCGTGGTCGTCGGAGCTATCTGGATGGGTACCAAGAAAGGAGTCAGCGAAATCAGTCGTATAATCTCCCAGAAGATAAACGTAGAGAAGCATAAAATTTCTCTTTTAGAAGATGATTTTGACTATTCAGTATTATGAAAGTTAGAATCTTTGGCATTTTTCTTATTTTGTCGGTTTTCCTCGCCTCCACTTCCTGGTAGCCACCTTTAGTCCTAT
>CAYUXD010000024.1:0-15162 GCA_964448655.1 uncultured Eubacteriales bacterium | reverse complement strand
TACACCAGTTGTATCGTTAACGAACAAAACTTTTTTCCAGGTTTTGCCTCCATCGGTAGTCTTGTAAATTCCGCTTCCTTTGTAATCGGGTTCATTCCTGGGGTCGTTCCATTTTTTGCGCATCCTTTGCCAGGTAGAGGCGTAAAGCGTATTGCTGTCTGAGGGATCCATGACAAGATCGATGGCTCCGGTCTCTTCATCTATATAAAGAATCTTTTCCCAGTTTTTACCGCCGTCAACGGTCTGGTAGATGCCGCGCTCTTTGTTGCTGGTCCACTCATGACCGGAAGCAGCTACATAAACAACATCAGGGTTTTTGGGATGAATGACGACTCGGGGAATAGTATGGGTTCCAGCGAGTCCCATGTGCTGCCAGGTCTTACCCCCATCAATTGACTTATACACTCCGGATCCCGCCATCGAGCTTCTGAAAATGTTTGCCTCGCCGGTTCCTATCCAGACGATATCATTGTTTGATGGAGCAATGGTGACATCACCGATGGAGGTTGACGCCTCCTGGTCAAAGATCGGCTCCCAGGTGGTTCCCTCATTTTCCGTTTTCCAGACTCCTCCGGATGCAGTGGCCACATAAATCGTGTAATTTTTTCCCTTCGGAGTAACAACTGCAATATCAGTGCATCTTCCGCTCACATTCTTCGGACCTATGTGCTGCCACTTCAAATCTTTGAATAGAGTATTCTTTTTCATCTCTTCATGCTGGCTGAACCATTTCATCCTCAGTGCCGGGTCGGTGGAATGAATTCTTTGAGGTTTTTTGGCCTCTTTAGCTGGGAGAGGGGACGCAAAGAAAGTCAAAGCAAAGATAAAAACACATAAGAATGCTGTCGCACGGTAAAATTGAATTTTAGAAATCATATCTCCTCCTTATTAATACTTCTGAGCTTTATTAATACTTTTAACCTTTAGATGACTAAAATACATAGCTAATTTTAGAGAGAACAAGAAATTATTTCAACATAATTAAAACATTTTCCGCAAAAGAAAATTGGGGCTGAAGAATGTCTAAGGATTTGCCGATTATTTTTCCAGGCCGATTTTCTTCAATAATTCAGTAAACCTCGGGTCCGAACGCAGGCTGTCAAATAGTGGGTACCTATATATTAAAGAAAAGTTATAAGGGTTTGATCCCATTTTTTTGGCAAAAGAATAACTTTTAACTTGGAAAGAGTCAATCAGCCTCTGGTTATCAATTCTTTCAATCTCTTGTAGATTTCTTTTCTATGCCCTACAGATATAACTATAATTATGAGTTGCTTTTCCTTTACTCGATAGATAATCCTATAGTCTGAAGTTCTTAAGGAGTATAGTCCTGCTAATTCATAAGATAATGGCTGATAATTAATATCAATAATTAATTTTGACTCCCATGATATAAAACATGAAGGCCCATTTATCGGATATTTCATCGATTCTTTTCGTCGTGCTGCTGGCTCCGTGTCCGGACCTGGTTTCAATCCTGATCAGCACCGGATTTTCGCCTCTATGTTTTTCCTGAAGTTCAGCAATGAATTTAAAGGAATGAGCCGGAACCACGCGGTCATCGTGATCAGCAGTGGTTACCAGAGTGGCGGGGTAAGCAACCCCTTCTTTGATGTTGTGCAGCGGTGAATAGGAGTAAAGATTTTTAAAATGCTCCTCCTCGTCACTTGAACCGTATTCCACAGCCCAGCCCCAGCCAACCGTAAATTTATGGTAACGCAGCATATCCATGACGCCTACTGCCGGAAATGCCACCTTGTATAAATCCGGTCGTTGTGTCATGCAGGCACCCACCAGCAGGCCTCCGTTAGAAGCGCCGGCAATGGCCAGTTTATCCTTGGATGTGTACTTTTCCCTGATCAGATATTCAGCAGCAGCGATAAAATCATCGAATACATTTTGCTTGTTAAACAACATACCTGCTCTATGCCACTTTTCGCCGTATTCGCCCCCGCCCCGGAGGTTAGGCATGGCATAAACGCCCCCGTTCTCCAGGAGGACAATAAGAACGGGATCGAAGGAGGGAAGAATGTTTATGTTGAAACCGCCGTAAGCGTAGAGGTAAGTGGGATTGTTGCCGTTCAATTTCAACCCCTTTTTATGAACAATAAACATCGGGATTCTGGTGTTGTCCTTGCTCTGGTAAAAGACTTGTTTGACAACATAATCCTCAGGGTCGAATTTGACCTCGGCTTTACGAAAAACTTCTGTTTTCCCGCTTGAGATATCATATTTGTAAATTGAGGGGGGAAAGGTGAAGGAGGTAAAGGTATAGAATAAAATTTTATCATCTCTTTTCCCGTAAAAACCGTAAGCGTTTCCCAGACCGGGCAGTTCAATCTCTTTCACGAACTTGCCCGTCAGGTCATGCTGGTAAATCCGTGTATTGGCATCTTTCAGATAGCTGCAAAACAACTGGCCGCCCGCTGTATGGGCACTGCGCAGGACATCTGGTTTTTCGGGAATGATCGTTTTCCAATTTTCTTTGCCCGGATTTTTCGGATCCATAAGAATGACATTGTAGTTGGGAGCATCCGTGTTGGTAAAAACCAGGAATTTATCTCCGATGTTATCTATGATACTGCTGTCGAACTCAAATCCCCTGATCAGGGGTTGAAATTTCATGTTTTTTAGCGAAAGATCTTTATAATACAGCTCGTTGCCATGGGTTCCTTCGGATAAAGATAAGAACATGTATTCTTCGCCTTCGGTGACGCCTGCCCATTTATACCGAAGGGGATGCTCTTTATCCTCATAAACGAGCTTATCTTTGTCCTGTGGGTCGCCAAGTTTGTGGTAGAATATTTTTTGAAACTTGTTCCTGGCTGTCAATTCCTGACCTTTTTCCGGCTTGTCGTAACCGCTGTAGTAAAACCCGTTGCCATGCCAGGCGGCGTCGGAGAATTTTAGCCATTGAATGCGGTCAGATAATTCCTTTTTTGACTCAACTTCCATCACTCTAAGCTGCGTCCAATCCGAGCCTGCTTCCGAGCGGAAAAAAGCCACATGGCGATTATCTTTGGAAAAATCCGCCAAGCCGATCCTCAGTGTGCCGTCCGGAGACAACTTGTTGGGGTCGATGAATACTTCTGGCTCTTCGTCTAATCCCTTTTGAATATAGATCACAGATTGATTCTGCAGCCCATCGTTTTTGTAGAAGAAGTAATTCTCTCCTGCTCTGAAAGGCGATGAATACCGGGGATAGTTGTAAACTTCAGTTACCCTCTCATGAATTTTTTCCCTGAAGGGAATATTTTCCAGATAGGCAAAAGTAACCCTGTTCTGCTCCTCCACCCATTTTTTTACTTCTTCAGCAGTATCATCCTCCAGCCAGCGGTAAGGGTCTGCGACTTTGGTGCCGAAGTAATCATCCACCTGGTCGCCTTTCTGGGTTACTGGATACGCCGGCGCCGGCTGGATTTCTTTTGCAGCTTGTTGTTGGCAAGCCGGCAGGAAAACCAATGTCAATAAGATGATTAGGATAAAAACCTTTTTTCGCATTCTTTTCTCCTTTAAATCTTTGACTTTAGGGAACGTTCCCTCAGGAACCACCCTTTAATATCAAAATAAATAGACTCCATAGTCAGCCAGGGTGACACGTTGGGGAAAGTCCTCCTTCTTTCACGTTGATAATCTTTATTATCACAACAAAAAAAATGGGTCAATTATAAAGATAAGAAAGTAAAAAAGCTAGCCAATCCCTTTTTTCCTCTTTATGCTTTTCGAGGACTGCCCCTTTCTTACTCATTTATTAAAAAGTAGCCTGTCCCCTTTTTTAAGCGATAGATCTTGCCTTTCTTCGATAGAGTCGGATAAGAAAGATTGGAAGCACAAAAATGAAAAGAAAAATAACCGCAGTAATTACCGGGCCAAAATGAAGCATCGAGTAGCTGAGAGCTACAAAAGGCAGAAGATTAATCCTGACCATAGTCCTCAATGCTTTATTTTTCGTAATTAACTCCGCAGCGGAAGGCGAATATTTGTAGTATAAATTGACCAGCGTGCGGCCAAGCTTGCTGGGCAAAAGGTACTTATCCCTGAAATCTCGAAGAATCCTAACATGAGGATGTAAGGGGGAGTCATAGGCTGCTGTGGCAATGAAACACAACCTTTCCCAAAAAGGTATTCTCTTGAAATTGGCTGTTATAGACTTATCTGAATCTATAGTAAAGATGAGCGGATTATTATTTTCATAGCCTGAAGGCACATTCCCTGACCAGTCGGAAAATTCATACCCAGAATCAGGAGTGGCTGTGATTTCAACCAATGTTCCACAATCATAATCATAACTTCCCTGCGAAGGCTGAGTTGTTCCTCCTTCACCAGAATTTAAGGTCAATGTATATTGAATAAGCGTACCTGTGTAGTCCTGGCCAGTCTGGTCAGATGTTAGATTGTTGTAGCTCAGGCTGGAGGGTGAAAAACTGTAGCAAATCTTGTAAGGAGTCGCTTCTCCTGACCACCCTTCTATCACGGTGTGAGAATAACTGCCATCTGCGCTCGTAGTCGTCGTGGTTTCAACGCCGGAAAACGTAATTAACACTCCTCCTATCCCCTCATCTGCCCCGGTCTTAACCGAACCAGAGATAATCCATCCTGGATAGGCTTCGTAGTCCTGGCCTGCCTGATCAGAGCTCAAATCAGCATAACGTCGGCTGGAGGGTGAGAAAACGTACCTTGTCATGGTGGGAGTTACAGTGCCTGACCAGCCGCAATCCACTGTAGCTTCATAATAGCCAGAGGCATCTGTTGTTGGACTGCCAGGCAACCCGTCCATCACCACTCCGCTTAGAGGTGCTGCTGAAGCTGCTATGCTAATCGTACCAAAGATTGTGTAGGTCAACATAGTGCCAGTATAGTCTTGATCTGACTGATCAGAGATAACGTTAGTATAAGTTCGGCTGGAAGGTGAGAAAGTATAACAAGTTTTGGAAGGAGTCGCTGTCCCTGACCATCCTTCGACGACGATGTGAGAGTAACTTCCTTCTGAATCCGTAGTCGTCGTGCCTTGCCCAGCAGAAAATGTAATTTCCACTCCTTCTATTTCTACACCTCCCCCAGTCTTCACCGAGCCTGAGATAGTGTACACAACTGTGGCAGTGTAGTCCTGATCTATTTGATCAGAAGTGAGGCTGGTGTAAGTTCGGCTGGAGGGCGAGAAAATATAGCCAGTCCTCGAGGGGGTTGCTGTCCCTGACCACCCATAGCTCACTGAATGAGAATAACTGCCCCCTGCATCTGTAGTGGCTGTGCCTTCCTCTCCGGAAAATGTAATTGTCACTCCTTCAAGCCCTATCCCTGCCTCAGTCTTTACAGTCCCTGAGATTGTTGGTCGGGCTTCACAGAGAAGATTTGAAGTTGCATTGGTTTCCTGACGGGAAATATTTGTAGATTGAGGTGGAAAGCTTGTTAGTTGAGGCAGTACATTTGTATAGGCATAAAAAGCAGAAGTATTTTGAACTGTAGCTCTTGAGATGTCTACCAGTTCACATGACGGATCAATCTCTCCATCTGAGAAAAGCTTCAGGAGCAAGAAATCCGATTCTCCTGCACCGAAGGAGTCAGTGTAACCGGCAGCGATATACCCTCCCTCGCTGGTCTCCTGAATGAAGCAGGCCACGTCCTCTTCGCTTCCTCCATAGGCACGCTGCCATTCAATATTTCCTGTTGAAGAAAGCTTTAAAAGCAAGATATCTGATCCTCCAGCACCAAACGATTCTGTATAGCCGGTAACCACATACCCTCCATCACTTGTCTCCTGAATGCAGTTTAGATAATCATTATCACTCCCCCCATAAATACGCTCCCACTTTATATCTCCGATCGAGGTAAGCTTTAGGACCCAGAATTCTGACTCTTTAGATCCAAAGGAGTTCGTGTCGCCGGCAACTATAAATCCTTCATCACTTGTCTCCTGAATAAAGTAAGGCACATCATCTCTGTATCCGCCATAAATACGCTGCCATTCAAAAAATCCGGCTGAAGTAAGTTTTAAAATCCAGAAATCATCGTCCAGAGCACCCAAGTACTGAGTCGATCCCGCAACAATATAGCCGCCATCGCTTGTCTCCTGGACGGAATAGGCCTTATCGTCGCCAGTCCCTCCATAAATGTGCTGCCACTCAATGTCTCCCTCTGAAGTAAGCTTTAAAATCCAGATATCAGAAGTCTGAACGCCAAAGTTGTGCATGTAGCCAGCAACTATATATCCTTCATCACTTGTCTCCTGAATGGAATGAGCCCTATCATCGCCAATCCCTCCGTAGGTGAACTGCCACTCAATAACTCCTGTTGAATTAAGCTTTAAGATCCAGTAATCTGATTCTCCAGCTCCAAAGGAGTAAGTATAGCCGGCAACAATATACCCGCCGTCGCTTGTCTCCTGGACGGCGTAAGCCACATCATCTCCGCTTCCGCCGTAGGCGTACTGCCATTCAATAACTCCGGCTAAGGAGAGTTTTAGTACCCAGAAATCAGATATTCCAGCGCCTGCCGATGCAGTGTAACCTGCAGCAATATAACCCCCATCGCTTGTCTGCTGAATAAAAAAAGCACGATCAAAGTCATCTCCCCCATAGGTTCTTGCCCATTGGGCATTGAGGATTAAAGAACCACAAAAAATGAAAAGAAATATTCCTGCCAAAATGATTCTTTTCATTGCCCTTCCAATAACAGGCTCAAAAAACAATTTTTCTCCTCTTGCCAATAAGAATTTAAAAAATTCCTAACTCAATAACTACTGTCCACAACTGGTAAGTAAAATCAGTCTAATAATAATACGTATTCAAGTCAATATAAAGACCAAAGAGGTAAGCATCTTTTTTCCCGTGACATAAAAAGGTTTTGGGATTGGCTGAAGCAACCGTTGAAGATTTAGCCTTCGAATTTCTGCCTTCGAGGGAAGTCGATGGAGTCGACCTGCGAGTATGTTTGAGCGAAGCGAGTTACGCAGCAGCCGAGAAGGCCGAAAGGAGAATGGCGTTAAAAATCTGAACGGGAGCGAAGCCATTCCCAAAACCTTATATTTAAGCTTTCTCGTATAACAGAAAAAAAGATACTTCCACCAAAGTGTGTGTTCTTCTGGAAAAAGTTCAAAATTCCCCTCAAATCAATAATTAAGTAATCTCTTTTCCTGAACAAGGGCACTAGTGATCTTTAGGTTTTGGTTTACACTTGAGAATGTACTTCTCCAATTTAGCCTTTGCATCTGATTTAAGATGACTATAAGATGGGCTGACTTTAAATCTATTGAAGTAGCCATAAGCCATAAAGTCATTTCCCTTGTTCATATAAGCTACACCGAGATGGTAAAGTGTTTCGTCCAAATCAGGTTGGAGCTCCAGAGCCTTTTCCAAATGGATGACTGCCTCATCATAATCTCCTGCCTGCATATAAGCCATGCCCAGGCCGTTGTGGGCAGTACTATAATAGGGATCGAGCTCGACAGCCTTTTTAAAGTTCTCAAGGGCTTTCTGGTATTCCTTCGGGTCCTTTGTTCGGTTGAAAATGGTGAAGTAAATGCTACCGAGATTGTTATAAGGTATGGGAAATTTCCTGTCTACAGAAATGGACTTCGCAAAGTGTTTTTCAGCTTTTTCTAAATTGCCTTTTTTCCAGTAGGCAAGTCCGATATGATTCCAGATAACGGCGTCGAACTCCAACTGCAGAAAACTCTTTCCTTCAAAAGCTTTGATAGCTTCATCCAATTGTTCAGCTTCTGAAAGATAACTAATATAATCATGGAAAATCCTGTAATTTGTTGGCAGGAATTCACGACCCATCCTTAAGACCTCTATGGCATCATTCAATCTCTCCTGGTCAGCACAAAGCATGGCCAGGTTCAAATAGGCTGTGCTAACGTTTTTCCTCTCGGTGATGACTTCTTTAAGAAGTTCCATTCCTTCTCTAACTTTACCTTCCCTACAGAGCGCTAAGGCCTTTACAGACTTGTTATGATAAGGAAGAAGAATCTTCACATCATCTTCAATGCTAAACTCCTCCTTCTTTGCTCCTTTAAAGTTCGCGATATAGCCCAGACTTCTCAATCTTTCCAGAGTTTCCCTATCCATCCCTTGTTCGGCTTTCGAGCTTTCTCCCGAAGATTGATCGAGGATAATCTGATTCAGTTGTTTTCTGTATCCGTCCAGTTCCTTTTTTTCAGCAAGGTTTTTAAGCTCATCAAAATCCTTCACTAAATCATAAAATTCCGGAAGAGGAGAATCAATAAACTTTTCTCTGTCATGAATGATGCCCCTTATTGGTGCCCATCTCATACTGTAATAAGGGGAGAGAGATTCAAAATACATGATCCTCTTTTTGAGCTTCTTCCCATCCAAGGAAGGCAGGAGAGAAATCCCCTGAAGGAATGGCGGTTTCTTAATTCTGAGGATATCACAAATAGTCGGGAAAAGATCAATGTGGGAAACATTCTGATGAACTATCCTGGATTTCATCCCGGGGACAGAAATAATTAGAGGAATCCAGAGTACCGAATTGTAAGCAAAAAAACCATGCGTTTTTTCACCATGCTCATCCAGCATCTCACCATGGTCGCCGGTAAAAACAACCAGAGTCCTTCCAAAAAGAGCTTTTTCCTCCAGGTAATGGAAAAGCTTTCCCATGACAAAATCAACATAGGCCACTTCACCATCATAAAGACAGCTCGCATATTGAGTTTTAAACGGCTCGGGTGGTTTGTAGGGGTCATGCGGGTCGTAACAATGAATCCAGAGAAACCATGGGGACTTGCGTTCATTCAGCCATTCCAGCGCCCTATCAACAACAACTTGCGCCTCTCTTTCTTCAGTTTTTTCTTTTCCGGCCTCCTGCATATTATAATCATCGTCGTAAATATCAAAGCCTTGAGAAAGGCCAAACCTTGAATCGAGCGGAAAAGCACCGATAAAAGCTCCTGTTTGGTAGCCAGAATGCTTTAAATGCTCGGCCAGGGTTAAAAATTCATCTCTAACGATAAAATTTGTATTATCGTGAACGCCATGATAGAGGGGAGTTGTCCCCAAAAGAATATTGGTATGGGAAGGCAGGGTTGTCGACGTATGGGCAAAAGCTCTGGTGAATATGATACTTTTATTGGCAAGGCTGTCAATATTCGGCGTTTTCAAGTGCTTAGAGCTGTAGCAGCTCAGCCTATCTGTCCTGAGCGTATCAATCGTTATAAGAAGCAAATTCAATCTGGCTCTTCGGTCGCTATCCTCTCCGCACAGAGGAAACGCGAATAATCCCAAGCCAAGAATGAAATAAGCTAAAAGCAGCAATAATATAACACGAATTTTTTCCATCTTCGTTCCCTCTCGCTCCAATGATAAGCACATATTACTTGCTCTATATTTAGACGCAAGAATCCTATTTTTTCTTCCCCAATTCTTAAAAATTAGGCATTGTCCCAAAGCCAAAAATTTAAATCATTTCCAGATTTGGTGTGGCAATGATGGTTATTTGATATAATTGACAAATACTCTATTTTCAAAGGGGATGATGAGAGATTGCAGCAGAGCAAAGACTTTTGATTACGATACCACTCAGCGGTTCAGGCCTTTTTCTCTGCGTGTTGCCCTGTATAATAGGTTGAAATAAAGATTAGAACGAACGGAATCCAGGTTCCTAAAACATTTCCAAACATTCCAAGGCTTCTATTAATGAGGAGAGCGACAATAAAAAAATCCATCAATACAACAAAAGCAACAAATAAAACTGCGGTTTCTAGCGGAGTGGTAAAGTCGTATTTCTTGAAGTAATATGAAGATACTACGGCAAAGATGATAGGAGCGGCAATGGCATGAATTATTAGAGCAATAAATTCAGAGGTAACCGCCGTGCCGATAAACATAACCACTCCGCAAAGCGTCCATCCGATAAAGGCGTAGATTAAGACAACAAGCAGCTTAATATAGTCTATTTTTTTCATTATATTATCCTTATAATATCAAAGTTTAGGGGAAAGGACTATCTTTTTTGCTTCAAAATGATTTTTCCTACAGATTTATTTTTTCCATATTGGAATACGACCGGGTGTCCAGGGAGCTCCCGCTTCTTCCATTGCTTCTTCTAACTTTTTCAAATCAACTTCGATCAATTTTTTCAATTTTGCAAGCTGTGGTTCAAACTCTTCACCAGCAATTCTATACTGATCTTTCATTGTTTCCGTTGGTGCAGAAGTAGACCTCCAGTGGGACCAGACTACAGTATTTACCCGGCCAGAAATAGAGGGCGGTTGATTTGCATACCTCCTGCTTATGGTCCTGTCACCTGTTAAGGCACGAAGAATCTCTGCTGTTTGATCCTCGATTGCTCTTGCTTGACTCATCAACTCTTTGGAAGCAGCAGGCGTTTGATGCAACGCTTCTTTTATGTAATCGATTCTTTTTGATAAATCATTTGCAGCTCTGACAGCGCCCTGGACTGCCCGGCTGAGCTCAGCCACTTTTTTCTGGAACTCAACCAGAGCTTTGCGGTCTTCTGCCGGTAGAGTCGTGTTTTTGAGAACAACAGCTTTAAAACTTTGAGGTCCTGCTAAATCCGTGTAAACTCCGTCCACGCATTTCCCCATGGCAACTCTATAATTTCCGGGAAGGGCTGGTATTCCACTCCCTCCGTTGTCAAAAGGTTCTCTGTTCACACTTGTGGGAGATGTATCCGGATAACGAAAGTCCCAGGTAATCCTTTGCATTCCAGCTTTTGCCCGGGCCCTGAGCCTTCTAATCACGTTCCCCTGTTCATCGGAAACAGTTAACAGAAGGCACGGAGTCTCTTCCTCATCCTCTGTCCGCAGTTCTTCAAAGCTGGGATAGCGAACAGGTTTTCCTTCCTTCATGGTTTCCTTTTCTGCCTCCTGTCGTTTTTCTTTTCTCGTTTTTATCGATTCTTTCAGATAATAGGTGAATGTAGCACCCACAGGAGGGTTTTTAGCAGCATAGTAGGATTGTCCCTGATCGGTTTTATCACGTTTTTGGATAAACATGAGCGCATCTTCTACAGGAAATAATGCAGCTTCTTTTTTAAGTGTTTCAGGCCTGAGCTCACGCAACGGCGAATAATCGTCGAGTATATAAAACCCTCTTCCGAATGTGGCCAGGACCAGATCATTTTCCCTTTTCTGGATAGCAATGTCTTTAACCGATATTACTGGCAGTCCTCCTTTAAGCTGAACCCATTTCTCCCCACAGTCTATGGTGAAAAACACTCCGAATTCGGTCCCGACGAAAATTAAGTCAGGTCTAACATGGTCCTCAGCAATAGTGAAAACAGTTCCCCTTTCAGGTAAATTTGCTTTTATTGACGTCCATGTTTTTCCTCTGTCCGTGCTTTTCAATAGATAAGGAGCCAAATCATTATTCTTGCGAGCATCAAAAGATGCGTACACTGTATTTGCGTCATGCTGGGAAGCAAGCAGGCAGCTGACATAGGTCATCTCGGGAACCACCTTGATCTTCTCTATCTTCCGCCAATTTTTACCTCCCTCTTCAGTAATTTGAACCAAGCCATCATCGGTGCCAACATATATCAGTCCTTCGACAAGAGGTGATTCTGTCAGGGAGACGATATTGCCAAAAAGAGATGTGGACCTGTTTTTAGCGACTGCATCAACGCTCCAGATCTTCTCCATTACTGGCAGGTTATTTCGATCGATTTGGCGGGTTAAATCGCCGCTTATTGTTTTCCAGGTATCACCGCGGTCATCGCTTCTAAACAGCTTGTTTGCCGCAAAGTAAAGTCGTGTGTTTGAATGAGGGCTTATAATAAGCGGAGAATTCCAGTTCCATCGATAAGCTTCACCTGAAGGGGGTTGGGGTTGTATGCTGATGCTCTCACCACTTTTCTTGTCGTAGCGGACAAGTACGCCGTGCTGTGATTGAGCATATACAATGTTCGGATCTTTCGGATCAATCCGGGATTGAAACCCATCGCCGCCTTGAGTTACAAACCAGTCCGCGTTAGTTATACCTAAAGAACTCGTTGTTCTTGAAGGACCTCCCATGCTGTTATTGTCCTGGGTTCCTCCGTAAACATAATAAAAAGGAAGTGTGTTATCGACAGCAACATGGTAAAACTGAGTGACAGGAAGATTGGCTTTGAAATGCCAGTTAGTCCCATTATCGTAGGTCTCGTAAATGCCACCATCGCAGCCGATGATAAAATGTTCTGTGTCATCAGGATCTATCCACAGGGCATGGTCGTCCACATGCTTGTAGCTATTGCTTAGAGTACGCCAAGTTTTGCCGCCGTCTTCCGTGACCTGGCTCCTTACATCTAATGAATACACTTTATCAACATCTTTTGGATCAGCAACAATTCTGTTGTAATATTGGGGACTTTGGCTTACATATTTGCTCATTCTCTTCCAGGCTGCACCGCGATTTGTCGAACGCAAAAAACCGCCTGTATCGCCTGCAGCTTCGATAATCGCATAGACGACATCCGGGTTAGCCGGTGAAATGGTAAGACCGATACGTCCCATATCACCCTTTGGCAGGCCTGATGTTAATTTATCCCATTTTGCTCCGGCATCGACGGACTTGTATATGGCACCTTCAGGGCCTCCGTTTATCAGGGTAAAAACCCGGCGCCGTCGCTGGTAGGAGGCCGCATAAAGAATATCGGGATTTCTTGGATCCATAACGATATCAGTGATTCCAGTGTTTTTACTTATCTCCAGTATTTTCTTCCACGTTTTTCCGTCGTCTGTCGTTTTATAAAGACCTCGGTCTCCACCAGGTCCCCATAAGGGTCCCTGGACTGCCGCGTAGACGTGCGAGTTACGGGGATCAATGATAATTCGACCGATGTGCTCGGACCTTTCAAGGCCCATGTTATTCCAGCTTTTTCCTCCATCCTCCGAGCGATAGACGCCATCACCATAGCCAATGGCTCGCTGGCTGTTGTATTCCCCGGTTCCGATCCAGACGACATTGGTATTATTAGGATCAATGACAACGCTGGCAATGGAATATGAGCCATATTTATCAAATACAGGGGTCCAGGAGATTCCGGCGTTGACGGTCTTCCAGACTCCTCCGGAGGCAACACCAACGTAATATTCTTTGTGGTTGTATGGATTGACTGCAAAATCGGCAATACGACCTGAAGAATAACCCGGACCAATGCTTCTGAACTCTAATCCTGAGAAGGTTTTTGAAGAGAGAAGATCTTCTTTCTTAGGAGCAGCAGCATCTTTTTTCGCTTCAGCAGGTAAGGATGAGAATAAAAAAATGGCCAAGAGAAAAAATGTTAAGCGTTTCATTCTAATACCTCCTTTTCAGGTTGGTTTTAGTCGGATTTTTTATAATTAATTAGCCTGAGGGCTAATATTATGATCCATATCGGCCTTATGGAATAAAACTTGTCCAGGTTAAGTTTATTTATTTTTTAGATCTAAACTACTTTATCCTGTCTGAGCGGTCAGGGTATGCAGGCCTTTTGGGCTTTTTAGGAGGACTCTTTTTCAGCAAATCAAGAACAACCGCAACTGCTTTTTCCAGTTGCGGATCTTTGCCGGCTGCCATTTCGTGGGGTGCATTCTCCACTTCATAGTCAGGGTCCACTCCATGGCCTTCAACATCCCAGTAGCCATCGGGATGCCATATTGCCAGATTGGGGGCTGTAATAAGGCCGCCATCGATCAGCATGGGATTACCGCTGACGCCGACGAGTCCGCCCCAGGTCCTCTTCCCGATTATTGGTCCGAGCCCGGCTTTTCGGAAACAGTAGGGAAAAGCATCGCCTCCGGAACCAGCCCATTCGTTGATCACCATCACTTTCGGTCCGATATGCGAGAGAAAAGGTATGGTTAAATCCTTATGTTCTCTCCGAGCAGCATAGGCGTAAAGCGGCCGATTCATCATTTCAATAAAGCGGTCTGAAAATTGACCGCCGCTGTTAAATCTCTCATCAATGATCAAACCATCCAGACTGTGCTGAGGGATGAACTGGCGCAGTAATTCGTTCTGTCCGTCAATGGTTGTATCAGGAACGTAGATGTATCCGACCTTGCCCTCGGTGGCCTTTTCCACCTTTTTCCGGTTACTCTCGATCCAGGCGAGATTTCGTAAACGAAATTCACTTGACATGGGTTCGACAATCAAATCCCGAGCTCCGGTCAGGCTTGCAGTCGAGTTAACGGTCAACGTCACCACTTCACCCGCAAGTCCTTGAAAGGAAGCCCAAATGTCCTTTGAGGTATCGGGCGCCTGTCCGTTTACTGCGAGGAGATACTCTCCTTCATTCACTTTCAGGCCGGGTAGCCTCAAGGGTGAGAGGACCTCGGCATCCCATACAGCTCCCTCATAAATTTTTTTAATCTGAAAAGCATTACTCTTTTTGTCAAGTTCAAAATCACATCCTAACAATCCGACGGAAATCCTTTTGGGCTGTTCGATATCGCCACCGCGGATATAGCTGTGCGATACGTTCAACTCGGCAATCATTTCACCTATTACATAGTTCAAATCTTCCCTGTCCACCACATAGGGCAGCATCGCTTGATACCTTTTTTTAATCGCTCTCCAATCCAGCCCGTGCATGTTGGGAGCGTAGAAAAAGTCGCGTTCTATGCGCCAAGCCTCGTTAAACATCTGCTCCCACTCTTCGCGCGGACTGATCCAGGCCTTTATCTTATTGGTTGCGATTATGTCGTCCCCGACTTTTTTCCCTGGAGCCAGGTCTATAATCCCCCAGGTCGTTTTGCTCTTGTAGAGCACCTTCTTCCCGTCAAGCGATAAATCGTAGGTATCGATTCCGGAAATGACAGTCTTCTCTTCCCGCTCCTCCAGATCATAGTACAGCAACGTACCCGAGGGTTCGCCAGGCATTGCCGCGCCAGCAGCAGGATAACGTGCGTAAACCACTTTGCCTTTGATCGCGTAGAGCGGGCCAACATTGCCGAGTCTCACCGGGAGCTTGACTATGCGTTGCTCGATGCCATCAAAATCAATTTTAACGGGCTTAGGTTCATCTTTCTTGTCAGCCTCCTTTTCAGGTTCTTTAGCAGGCTTTTCCTTCTTTTTACTCTTATTCATATCTTGCTTTTCGTCTTTTTTCTCCTCTTTGACTTCTTCTTCATCGCTGCGCGGGGCCAGCGGTGATTCGACATCTTTGCACAGGGTTAGGACGAAAACATCGGTGGCGTTGGGGTAAACCCAGGTATCG
>CAYUXD010000023.1:920-15438 GCA_964448655.1 uncultured Eubacteriales bacterium | reverse complement strand
TTTATTGTTTGCGGGAGAAATGACGGTAAAGATAAAATGTTAGGCCCAAGGAAATGATTAAAATCGATAAAGGAATTATAATTCCCAGCATAATTTATCCTTATTTTCCAGCTCTTTTATTCTTATGTTTTTTCCGGTAGGAAAAAAAGGCCAATAAAAGACCCAGGAAGGAAAAGAAGTAAGCAATAGACATTCCTAAAACAACTGAAAGGCTTTGGCTCATTTACTCCTCCCACCTGGCAATTTTTTCTAAATCCTCAAGATATTTTTTCTGCTTTATTTCATAATCTTCGGAGATTGCCTTGAGTTTTGGATCTATGATTTTAACCATTATAACCAACAAAATTAAGCTGGCGCCCAGTATGACCCAGCCATACCAGAGCAAGAGCAAGCTTAGGGCCACTCCTAGGGCCAGTAAGAAATAGACCAGAGGAGAAATAATGAAAGTAAGATAATCCTCTTTAGTCCACCTGTCTGCTTCCTGTGCTGTCCATTTCTTTTTTATCCAGCCCATTTTAATTCCATCCCCTTTGCTCGTAGTTTGATTGCAGCAATCCTCTTCTCTCAGCTTCTTCGCGAACCGGCTTCCACCATCCCAGAGGTCTGGACATCACATAATATTTAACCAGACGATCCATGTCTTCTGTGCGCGTGAGAAATGTTATCGGGATATATATTAAAATACCCAAAATCATCATTATCCAGAACCGAAGGTAATCCGGCAGCTGCGGGATAACATGAAATTCAGGTAGAACCCAGACTATAAGCCAGCTTAATCCCAAATTGGCGATCCATGAGGAAAGGTATCCCCAGGAATTAAACCGCCACCAGATGACTTGAAGAATAGAAGGAAGCCAGATGCCGGCTGTCATAATCCAGATGGCAAAAATAAGCCACTCCGTAATCTCCTGCATCATCAAGCCGTAAAAGAAAGAACCGATAAGCAGGATGAGAGTCGAAATCCTCCCCACCCAGACAAGTTCTTTTTCACTCGCTTTAGGCTTGAAATAGTGGTGATAAAGATCCCTGGTCGCGTATGAAGCACCCAGGTTGAGATGTGTGGAAATAGTGGAAAGGTGGATGGCCACTATCGCGGCAAAGAAAAAACCCACCATCCCTACGGGAAGAAATTCAAACCCGAGGCGATACCAGGCCATCTCGTATTCGGCCGTCGATTGAATGTTCGGATAAAGCGAAAAAAAGGCGAGAATGGCTACAGCCCAGAGAGAGTTGCGGACAACGATCAATGCTGATCCTGCCCAGATGCTGTAGCTGGCATCACGCACTGTTTTGGCCGATTGAATACGCTGCGCCTCCGGATACCAATCAATACTAGTTCCCATTCCAAACCCGCCTATTACAGCAATAACAAGCATTGTCAGAAACCAGGCCAGAGGAAATTCACCGGAGGTTACTCCGCTGAAAGCAAAGGGATTCAGCCGCCAGCTCTGCCCTAACGATTCCAGCTTGTTCATGATTCCCTGGGGTCCGCCGGCAGCAACAATTCCCCATATTGAAACGATGATGATAACTGAAAAAGCGATTACGCCCTGCTGAAAATCAGCCATGACCACTCCCCAGTAACCGGCGGCCAAGACATATACGGCACAGAGCGAAGAAAAAAGTATTAAGCCCAGCCACTCAGGCCAGCTAAAAAGAAAATGGCAGACTTTACCCATGGCAATCCCCACCCAGCCCAGGACAAACATATTCATGAACAACTGCCAGCCAGCAATCCATCCCCGCAGCAGCTCAGCTCCTAATCCTGAAAAGCGGAGAGTTTGCCACTCGGCCTGGGTGTAGGCCAGAGAGCGGCGAAAGATTCTGGTCGAAGCAAAAGCAGAGATCGCACACCAGGCAGAAAAAAAAGTATACCAGATGCCCCGAAGCCCGTATTGGTAGATAACTCCACTGATCCACATCGGTGTGTCTGTTGCAGAATGTGTGGCATAGACAGAAGAGGCGGGCAGCCACCAGGGCAGACCTCGGCCTGCCAGAAAAAAATCTGACATGGATCTCTTGCCTAATCTATAGAATAAAGCTCCGCAGACTACCATAAGAACAATAAATATTACGAGCCAGAGCCAATCCAGAAAGCTGAAAACTACCAACTCAATCCTCTTTTAGTGTTTATAAATTATGGATATTTCTTAGTAATTGTAGAACCTTTTCATTATCCTTCCTATTTCTCAAAGGAGAGATAGATATATATAACATATTTTTTAATTTTTCCAGACTTAAGTGCGTGGGGTCAGGCCTTGCCGTTGGGAGAAGATATTTTCCCGCATTCTTGCCTTTGGGGCATTCCGTATGATAAGGCCTGACCCCCTCGCCGCCCTACTCCGTCGGGTTCCCTCGAAGAGCACATTCCGAAGGCTAAATCTTCAATGGTCGCTGCAGCTATTTCCCAAAACCTCTATCCTGAACATAGCAACCAGTTATCACGGAAATGGAGATGCTTACTACGAGGGGTCAGGTCTTGCTTTTTGAGAAAATATTTTCCTGCTGCTTGTTCAAGAGTGAGGGGTTAGGCCTCGCCTTTTAGGAGGAGTCAGGTCTTGCCGTTGAGAGAAGATATTTCCCCACCGTTTGCTCATATAGCATTCCCAAAGAAAAGTCCTGAACCAGGCGAGTTCCAATGAGACGCTTGACAATTCTCCGTTTTTTGTAAATAAATACAAAAAAGAAGATATATCAATTTTTTTCTGCTGAAATGTTTAAGAAGACTTATCGATGAAACACTATGTTGTTATCGGAGTAGGACCTATCGGAAGTATTCTAAGTGCCCATCTCTTAAAAGAAGGAATAGATGTTACTCTTGTTGATATTTTAAAAGAAAGACTGCTTGCCATCAAAAGAAAAGGATTGATGGTTAAGGACCCGAGAAGCCAGATAAGTGGAAACCTGGTCGAATATCCAAAAAAATTCCTGTATTCTCCGCAGGAAATAAAGGAAAAACCTGATTTAATCTTTATTTGTGTAAAGACCTACTATCTTATGGATGTTGCTTCTGAAATCTCAGAGATCTTCCCTTCTCCTCCTAAAGTTGTTGTTTTCCAAAACGGACTTGATAACGAAGACCAGGCAGCAAAGGTTTTTGGAAAGGAAAATGTTCTAAGATGCATAATCAACTATGCAGGAGCGATGGCTTCTGATACAGAGGTCGAAATAACCTTTTTTAATCCGCCAAACTACATTGGAGCAATGGACAAAGAAAATACTCCTCTGGCTCAAGAACTTGCAGGAACACTCACCCGCTCAGGCCTTGAAACAGAGTACACTGATGATATAAAAAAGCACGAATGGGAAAAGGCCATTTTGAATGCCTGCCTGGCATCGGTTTCAACAATAACAGGACTCACCATGAAAGAGGTTATGGATTCTTCCCCGTTGAGAGAGATTGTAGAAAATCTCCTTCTCGAGGGTATGAAAGTCGCGGAGGGAACTGGAGTCAAATTTTCCGATACCTTCTATGAATCAGGCTTAACCTATCTAAGTAAGGGTGGGTATCATAAACCATCCATGCTTGTGGACATGGAAAAAGGGGGAAAGACAGAAATAGATTTTCTCAACGCAAAAATTGTTGAATACGGGGAGAAGCTTGATATTCCAGTTCCCTTCAACTGGACAGTAACAGCAATGATAAAAGGCCTCGAACAAAAAAAGCAAATTCCCGTTAATCAAATGAAAAAAAGATGAAATTTTTAAAAAATCGGATTTTCATCTCGATTCTTTTATTTTTTATAATTATTTCAACTGCAAACAAAAATGCCTCTGCAGCGGACGACAAACTGTTGCATTTTGGAGTTTCATCCGTATTTGGAGCTGCAAGCGAAAGCTATCTCCACTATAAAACGAACCTTAAAACTCCTGGAAGATTAATCTGGGGAACAACATTGGGAACCATTCCCGGATTAGCCAAAGAAATTATTGACAGCACTAAAAAGGACAATCACTTTAGCGGAAGCGATATGGCAGCAGACATTGCCGGAGCTTTTGTCGGGGCTTTAGTCGCGAATATCTTTAATAATGCAATCCAGGTTAAAATCGAGAAAAAAGAAAAAGAAAAAATGATCGTTTTCTCCTTATCGTATAGATTTTAAGCAGATGTTATCTATCAATGGTGTAAACCCAGTAAAATTTTACATTTTTAGCTTTTTTACGTAAGGAAATCAGTCTAAAGACCAGAAATTAAAACAGGTGTGACAAGCCGGAAAAGCGTCGGCCTGGATTCTTTTTTCTGCAAATCCTGTGCCAACGGGCCGGCGGAGTCGTCTGCCCTAGACCGGGAAGCTATGCCGGGGGAAATGTCCAGAAGCGGACGTTTCCTGTCCGCTCACGGACAGTGAATGGACCCGGATCCTCCCGGCATCCGGCTTCAGCCATACTGGCATGAAATCTGCTGTATCCGATAAAAAGGCTTTTGCTATATCATTTTGGAGAGAGACGATGTTTGCCCATAGCCTAAAAATCACCCTGCGCAACCTCAAAAAACACAAAGGCATCTCCCTGATCAACATCGCCGGCCTCACCATCGGCGTCATCGGCTTCATCCTGATCGCTCTTTTTGTCCAGGATGAACTGAGTTACGACCGACACCACGAGAAGGCAGGACGGATCTACCGGGTCAATGTCCGCGCGGTCGCCAACAACACAGAATTCTACAGTGCGACCTCATGTACTCCCATGGCCCAGGCTCTGATCACGGAGTTCCCCGAGGTGGAGGCTTCGACAAGGGTGCATCGCTTCGGCATCCCGGTCATCCGTTATCAAGACAAAGTCTTCAGTGAAGAGCGCTTCTTGTTCGCCGACCCGTCCTTCTTCGACATCTTCACCGTACCCTTCCTGAAGGGAGACCTGAAGACGGCCTTGACCGAGCCGAACTCGGTCGTCCTGACCCGGTCCACGGCGGAGCGATATTTCGGGACGGAAGACCCCGTCGGCAAGACCTTGAACGCGGACCGGCGCCGGGATTACCTAGTGACCGGCGTCGTCGAGGACGTCCCCCGCACCTCCCACTTTCGGTATGATTTCCTGGCCGCGATGAGCACCGTCGAATACAGCCGCAACCAGAACTGGATCAGCAACAACGACTACACCTATTTTGTCCTGAGGGAAGGCGTTTCGCCCCAAGAATTCGAAGAGAAGATGCAGAGCCTCATCCAGAAGTACGTCTATCCCCAGGTCAAGGGAGCTCTGGGCGTGACGCCTGAAGAATTCATCACCGGAGGCGGATTTTTCGCTTACTACATCCAGCCCCTGACAGATATTCATCTTCGCTCCCATCTTCAACACGAGATCGAGGCCAACAGCGACATCTCCTACATCTACATTTTTTCAGTCATCGCCTTTGCCATCCTGATCATCTCCTGCATCAATTTTATCAACCTGTCCACGGCTCAATCCGCCACCCGGGGCCGGGAGGTCGGCATCCGAAAAACGGTCGGGTCCACCGCGAACAAGCTCAAGGGCCAATTTATCTCCGAGGCCGTTTTCCTGAGCATCCTGACCGTGGTGTTGTCCTTGCCTATCATCGAACTGCTCCTTCCTGCTTTCAACAATCTGACCGGGAAAAACCTGCATATCCCCTACTTGTCCAATGCCTTGACCCTGCCTCTCCTTCTTGGCATCGCCCTGGCTGTCGGACTTCTGGCCGGCGTCTATCCGGCCTTTTACCTTTCGTCCTTTCATCCGGTGGCCGTGCTTAAGGGGGAATCCTCGGGAAAAGGGAAGAAATCCTGGATGCGTAATGCCCTGGTCGTCTTCCAGTTCACCATTTCCATCGTCCTCATCATCGGGACATTCGTCGTCTACAGACAGCTCCGTTACATCCAGAACAGGAATCTGGGTTTCAACCGGGATCAAGTCGTGATCATCCACAAGGTCGATGACCTGGGACGGCAGTTTGGGGCGTTCAAACAGGAACTGCGGAGTATCCCCGCCATTTCCAGCGCGGCCAATACCTCCGACCTCATGGGCGCTTCTTTCGGAGACAACCTCTTTGTTCCCGCCAGCCGTCCTCAAGACCAGAAGCAGCTCATCTGGAGGATGTGGGCGGACCCGGATTTTCTAGCGACCTACAAGGTCGTGCTCTCCGAGGGGAACTTCTTCCCTGCTGAAGCTCAGGACGAAAGGCGAGTCGTGGTACTCAATGAAGCCGCGGTGAAAATCCTGGGCCTCGAAAACCCGGTCGGTCAACTGCTCATCGATATGCAGGGAAAGAGTCATACCGTCATCGGAGTGGTGAAAGACTTCCACTTCGAGTCTCTGCACCATCCGATCAAGCCCTTCGTCATCCAACCTTTGGGTCTTGACGGCGGGGGACGATATCTCTCAGTCCGGATGGCGACTGCCGACCTCCAAAAAACGCTTTCTCTCCTCGAACAAACCTGGAGAAAGTATGCCGGCAACCAGGCTTTCGAGTATGAGCTCTTCGATGAGCACTTTGCCAGGGTTTACCTGTCTGAACAGAAAACCGGACAAATCTTTTTCATCTTTTCCCTTCTGGCCGTATCCATCGCTTGTCTCGGACTGTTCGGCCTGACCGCCTTCATCACGGAGCAGCGGACCAAGGAGATCGGGATCCGTAAGGTGCTCGGAGCCTCGGCTCCTCAGGTCATTCTTCTCTTGACCAGGCAGTTCGCGCTTCTCGTCCTTATCGCCAACCTCATCGCCTGGCCCCTCGCCTACTGGATCACCAGGAACTGGCTCCAGGATTTTGCCTACAGGACGACCCTGACGGCCTGGCTCTTTGTCCTGTCGGCCGGGCTGGCTCTTCTCGTCGCCCTGCTCACGGTCAGTTTCCAGTCCATCAGGGCGGCCCTGGCCAACCCGGTGGATTCGCTCCGCTACGAGTGACCGGAGACTCGGAAAGGCTAGCCAATATCTTAGCCGAGCACGAGATGGCCACGAAGACGGCGTTTGCGGTCGGCCAGGAACCGGTCGAAATGATGAAAAAGCACCCGGTAGAGGACGGTGCGCTCGGGATGTCGAGGACGGTAAACTCCTGCCACAGCAGGAGCTATAAATCAAAAAACAGACCAAAGTGCGAAACTGATCTATTTGAGTTTTCATGTCTGGAAGAAGGTGCGCAGGAGACATCCTCTCTTCTTCAGGGAGTCAACAGGAGTTGACGGTCATAAGGAAAATGAGACAACTTGCGTTGTCCATAGGGCTGACCTGGTCATCGGAAGCATTTCCACTTGAGTGTGCGTGGTTTAATACCCTGCCAGCAGTGGCCGTTAAATGGAAAAGTTACGAATCTAAAAATCGGGACATAGAGGCCGATAAAAAGAGTTCTGCCAAAAATGGAATGCTGGTCCATCCGGGAGGAATAACCGTCGCTGTATTCACAGCTCAAGATATTCTTGTTGTTCAGAGAACCTATCACACATAGAAAATATTATTCCAGATTAGTTAAAAAGAAACCTAAGAAGAAGACTAAACGAAAAAGAAGAAGATCCACAAGTTCATTCCCAACATTTAAACCTCCAAAAGGACGGGGAATCTGATTCTACAGGAGCTGGTTTCGGAATTGAACATAACGGTGTTATATTCCCCGAAAGGCTGAATTTTAGTGCAACGTTCGGCAAAGCCGAAAAATTCAGAGTTTGCCCCCGAGCGTTTAATAAAATTCTGCGTAAGCAGACAATAGTTTAGGAAGCCCCCGCCGTTTTATTCACAATAAGAAATTTTGCAGAATAAGAATTGCTGCAATTCCAAGTAATACAGTTCCAAATATTATTTTTACATATCTTGATTTTAGTTTTGTAGCCATTAAATGTGAACCTAATTGGCTTCCTATGAATACTGAAAATACACAAAGAATCCAAATAATCCAATTTGGTTGTGCGGCAGTGAAAATATGAGAAATAAAACTTGAAGTGCCAGAACATGTCACTACAAATGCAGAAGTGGCCGCTGCTGTCTTTGCCCCTAATCCTGCAATGTATAATAAAGGTACAACAAAACTTCCGCCCCCTCTTCCTATTAGCCCGGCAAAGAAACCAAGAACTGAACCACCTGAAACACCTAAAATTGTGCGTTCTTCAGATGAAAACTCGCCTCTTTTTGGCTTCCATCCGCTGAGCATCAATATAGCAGCCGTAGCAGTAAACACTGCAAAGATTAAAATTACTGGTTTTGTTGGCAAGCTTATGTTAAGCCATGTTCCAATAGGAGCAAATAATATCATAGCAAGTCCAAAAGGTATTGCAACTTTCCAGTCAATTAATTTCTTTTTTCCGTAAGTAACAGCAGCAGATGAACTATTGACCACATTTAATAGCATTCCAAGAGGAATTGCCTGTGTTTTAAAATCCATGCCTAACCAAAACAAGATTGGAATATAAATTTGAGAGCCACCCATACCCAGCATTGAAAAAACAAATGCTATAAAAAAGAACAATATGGGTGTAATAAATAATAAATCCATCTTCTCACCATTATTTTTCTAATGCCGAACAAGGGATACAATAATGTTTGCCATCAATCACTCTCAAACCGTCTGAAAATATAACTTCATCACATTTTTCACATTTTTCCCAATAGAAAGTCCCTTTTTTAGGTTTAAAATCAATATCCTCAACTTTTCCTATCTTCAATATTTCTTCATCTTTTGCTGAGATTATTTTTTCAATCATTGGATTGACAATCTCTGGTTTAATGTCCTTTGGTTCAACACCTTTCTGCCGTAATTTAACAAACTCAGAAGATAATCCCTTTATTTGAAATTCTGGGTTTAAAGAGACTCTTACAGATTTTTTATTTTTAACATCAATTAGTATAATAGCATTTTTCCCATAGTTGAGTTTTTCTATGTTTGCCTTGCCATAAGTGCATCCAGTTGCTACTTGGACTCCATCAACGAAACACATCGTAGCATGAGACGGACCAGTTTCAACGAAACAAAACAATTCTTTATTGCTTGCGTGTTCCACCCCTAATTTTTTCATTGCAGCAAGACCTGCTCTTATGCCTAATGGCATAGCTGGGCATTTATGTCCGTGGAATTTTATACCAATTTCTAGTAACTCTTTTGTATTCATTTTTTGACACCCCCTCTCAATTTCGGTTTATCATTAACTATTTTGAGAATTGTCATAACTTTTTCATTTACAAGTTTATAGTAAACACTTTTTCCCTCTCTTCTTGATTCAACAATTCCTAAACTTTCAAGCTTTGCTAACTGAATTGAAACTGTTGATTGCGTTCTTTTCGTAAATGGGACTATCTCGCAAACACATTTTTCTCCATTAAGGAGCAACTCAACTATTTTTAACCGGGTTTCGTCACACAGGGCTTTGAATATTTTTAGTGATTTTTTCATATTAATATATTGATAACTGTCAATATATATAAAGTTTACGGTTTCGTCAAATGCCGAAGGCACAAGGCGGGGGCTTCCCTCACTTTAATTTTTTGGCGAGGGGGCAAATTGCATATAATTCCTGTTAAGTTCTTTTCCCATACGAAGTGTGGGAAAACTGCGTCCGCAGAGTAAAATTTGAGTTCCCAATAAATTTGACCGAAGGAAGTGTATCTGTCCATAGGACTAGGGGGTTCCGTATTTAGATAGTTTTATAAAGATGCTTCACTTGAATCGATTAACAGAGGAGGAGATAAAAATGAAGTTTAAAGATGAGATTAAGAAAATGGATTCTTGGGATAATGTTTTAAGTAAGTTGGCTTCTGTAGCTTTTATTTTGTTTTTAATAACTATCCGGCCTGCTGCAATGAATTTTGTTAAATCTGTAAATCCATGGATTTTTTTATTAGCATCGATAATCTTAAATATAGGAATTTCATTTTCCGCTGGGTGGGCTGAGTGAGGATGCCTGCGTCCCTTTTCTCTCGTCCCATCGTTCGGGATGATAAATCATAACATGATGGGATATCAAGTTGACCTAAAAATTGCGGAAGCGGGCTTAAAAACCACAAAGAAGCTCAAAAAGCGCCGGAAATCACCCGGACCTCTCCTCCAGTGAAAAGACAAGATCATAAAAAATATCCGGCCGAGGAGCAGGCGGAATATTTTTGATCATCATATTGAAGTCATCCTGAGCCGGTCAGGATCTCTATGGTCTTTCGGTCGGCCTTGAAGCCTTTCAAGACGATGTTCCGGCGAAAAGCCTCTATGTCTCGTGTCCTCCTCCTGCTTGACTTCGATCATCGGCAGGGAATACAATTTTTTCGTGCGAGGGAGTATGCTTTTAGGGTTTAG
The DNA here is from genome assembly GCA_964448655.1 of uncultured Eubacteriales bacterium. Classification (GTDB taxonomy): domain Bacteria; phylum Acidobacteriota; class Aminicenantia; order Aminicenantales; family Aminicenantaceae; genus SOIV01. The sequence continues at coordinate 5,216 of CAYUXD010000023.1, read as the reverse complement.
GGAGCAGCGATCTCAAGCGATCGCAAAAAGCAAAATCCTATCGTTGAAAATAGGATATAATTTTAGACAATTATCAGATGTTTTCTAAAATACGCGTTTTTCTTCGGCAACCCTTCCCTTTTTATATATCGCTGACCCGGATATTGTTCTTGAGCTTTACGACCGGTTTATTTGTCTCCGTATTCCTATTGATTTTTAAGCCCTTTGGTTCCGGCGATTATATCCTGGAAGGCCGGACCTGGATTTTATGGGGCTATGGATTTGTGACATTCCTTATTTTACTGGTGGATATGCTCGTTTGGCCGGCTGTCTTTCCCGGGTTTTTTAATGAAACAAAATGGAATGTATCCAAGGGAATCGGCTTTCAGCTCTGGCATATTATTTCCATTGGAGCGGCCATTTATTATATGCCGCCCTCGTCGGTGAAAAAGAAATCCGTCTTTTAGCCGTCCCGGGCTATTTATTGCAGGCCCTGGCCGTGGGTTTTTTTCCCATCACCATCGGCATTTTTTCCATCCAGTCCATTCTCTTAAAAAAATACGCCGAATCGACGCAGCGCCTCAACGACAACATCCTCACCTTGGAGAGTCGAACAGCCGAGCCCGAAAAAAATCCACAGATCGTTGCCTTTTCTTCCGAGGGCGGAAAAGAGGAAGTCGAAATTCGACTCCAGGACCTTCTGTTTATCAAATCGGCCGACAATTACGTCGAGATCTACAGGACCGAGAACGATAAAATAAAAACGATATTCCTCAGAAGCTCCTTGAAACGGATTGAACAGGACCTGAAGGACCATCCTTTCCTATTCAAATGTCACAGGGCTTTTCTGGTCAATATCAAAAATATTTCAAGGGTCGCCGGGAATTCTCAGGGATATCAGCTGATTTTTAAAGGGATTGAATATGCGATCCCTGTTTCCAGGTATACCTCGAAAAATCTCTTTAAGCTGATAACCCGGCCGCGATCCGGGCGGAACTCGCCGCGAATAATTTAAAGATCGCCCTGTTCCCGCTAACTGGAACAGGGCGACAAACAAAGAATCGGGCCATCCATAAAACCGCCGAATTTGCGGCCCTCTGAAACATCAGCATCGATTTCAGGCCTTAAAAATACCCCCTGTCCCAAATATCGGCCTGCTGTCCCAAATCGCTTTACTTCGGACGAAGATCGCTTTATATTTCCTACTGGAGTCAATGAAAATCGTTTTCATAACCTGATGGTCATTGAAGAGATAAAAAAATGAGCCGAATAAAATGATGAAATATTTTTCAAAGGAGAAAAAAATGATCAAGCTGTTAACCTCGTTGCTTCTTTTAGGGCTGTTGAATTTCGCTCAAGGCCAAACCAACACCTTGCCGAAACCCTCCGGGGAATACCTGATCGGGGTCGCTTATCTCAATTTTGTCGATGAAAGCCGGAATGAATTATTCGACGACAGCGGCCGAAGCTACCGGGAAATAACCGTCAAGGCCTGGTATCCCTCGGATTGTCAATCCGACCCCGAGCCCTACTTTCTCAAGGCCGAAGCAGATTTTGCCACGAAGTATCTTCAATTTCCTTCGCTGTACAAAGACTTGAAAACAAACGGGGGCCGCGATTTGCCCGTCTCATCCAAAGAAAATAAATACCCGGTCTTGATCTTTTCTCACGGCTGGGGCGAACATTATTCGCAAAATACGATTTTGATGGAAGAATTGGCGAGCCAAGGCTATATCGTTTTCAGCATCGCCCATCATTATGAATGCAAATTCTCCTCATATCCGGATGGGCGATTCATCTATATTGATATGGGTAATCCCCGTCTTCAGAAGATGATGAAAGAACAAATGAACGCATATGCCATGGGACACTTTGAAAAATTGAAAAAAGCGGCCAGCGACGAAGAACGAGAGCAGGTTTTCCAGGAAATGAGCACGACGCTGCCGACGCTGTTGACCGAAAGCTCAAAGTATTGGGCCGAAGACATCGCCTTCTTTATTAACCAGTTAAAAATCATGAACGGCGGGGACAATCGATTTCAGAATAAGCTGGACCTGGATCGGATCGGCGTCTTTGGAATGTCTCTGGGCGGCCTGGCGACAAGCATTATCTGCTCCACGGATAGAAGAATCAAAGCCGGGGTAAATATTGACGGGGCATTTCCCATCGCTTCGATCCATGGGAAATTTCAGATACCCTTCATGTATTTAAACAGCAAAAGATATCTGGGATGCGGACCTTTGTTTATAAGTCAATCGACACAAGATGGCTATTCGCTGAGTGTCAAGGGCTCAGACCATTATAATTTTACGGACTATTCCGTCTACCCCGTCCCAATGGTCCGCTTTCTTCTGGGACCGATCGATGGGAAAAGGACGATTGAAATGATGAATGTCCTCGTCCTGGTTTTCTTCGATAAATACATGAAGGGGATGGGAGAGATCGATTTAATCAAAAAGGCCGGAAAATATCCGGAAATAGAAATCTCGGCGAATTTAAAGACTCGAGGCAGATAGCCTCGAATATTTCTTTCGATTAATAGGTATTTCCCTAAGGTCACAAAAAGGAGAAACATATGTCCTCTCTGAAGGCGATTTGTTCCATAAGCTTTATCTCCATGTTGGTTTTTGCCATCATGACGCCGGTTACCACACCGCCGACGACACAGGATAAGGCGGCCGAAGCCGTTGAAAAGTTGGTCGACGTCGAGGGTTAAAATATAGGAATTTCATTTTCCGCTGGGTGGGCTGAGTGAGGATGCCTGCGTCCCTTTTCTCTCGTCCCATCGTTCGGGATGATAAATCATAACATGATGGGATATCAAGTTGACCTAAAAATTGCGGAAGCGGGCTTAAAAACCACAAAGAAGCTCAAAAAGCGCCGGAAATCACCCGGACCTCTCCTCCAGTGAAAAGACAAGATCATAAAAAATATTCGGCCGGGGTCTCGGCGGCCATCAAAAGTTCTTGCGAGGCCATCCGAGGAGGCGGAGGCTTCGAGGCGACGAATGTCAGCTTGAGATGGCTGATAATCCTGTCCACCACGGAATAGTCTGTAATGAAAGCTATGACCTTCATTGTCCCTCCGCACTTCGGGCAGAGCAGCGGGTCAACCTCGTACACTTTGCGGATCATCTCGGCCCAGCCGCGGCGTGGAATCCTCGGGCATTCCTCCTCGAGGATCAGAGACTTATGCCGCCCTTCCTCTGACTTTCGCACCTTGCCCCTGTAGACATTGGCATAAAGGCCAAAGTAGCGAATCATGACCTGACCCTTGTCGGGAATATGGGAAGTCACCCGGGCGATGAACTCCAGATAATCCATTCGCTCCAGCTCTTCGGCCTCTTTCCCATATCGGTAGCTGACCTTCCAAATAATTAAATTAATGTCAGTCTTACTCAAGGATCGAAGCCGATTTTAGGATCTTAGACTTCAATCGGAAATTATGGCAAAAGAGATCTAACCCAAACTAAAAATCTTTCAGCATGCTTAGCTAATGACTCTGCCTCACTTCTAGAAAGCAATCTTCCATCATATTCCACCAAGTTCTTTACTGAAATGAGTCGCCTCAGGTGTTTAGCTTCTATCTCTATTTCATCCCTTTTCATCATAGAAATTAACAATCTCACTGCATCGTCGTGCTTTGGACTGATACTTCTCAAGCCAAAATGAAAGGTCAATAAAGCATCATTGGCAGAAATCCCCGTATGGATGGCATTCAGTCCTGCTGCATTCCACTTTTCTTTCATTAAGCTTTGCTGCATCATTTCATAAAATTCATCTGCCTTTTTAAGAAATTTCTTATATTCTTCTTTGGAAGACTTTCCAATCTTGAATTTTTCGATCATTTTATTTCTCTGATATGCTTACCAAATAGCAATCTATTCTGTTCTTCAATTTCAAGTAACAATGGATCTCTCCTTCTTCTCTTAAGAAATTCATTTCTTTTCATAATAAGCAGAGAGAGACGGTTCCCAAATTTTCTTTCTACCTGAGCTTCTGACCGAGAGATCTCGCTCTTGAATTTTTTCAAGTTTGTCTCATCAGGAATAACGCACAAAATATCAAAATCGCTATCAGGGCGAGCTCTTTTTTCATCTATTTGACTTCCAAACAACATAACACTGATTGGTTTTGGACCAGACAAAGGGCCAAGAATTGCTTTCGTAAGCGATAGAAATAATCTCTTCTCCTTCATAAACAGAGGAAGCAATATTTCGTCTACCAAGATGTGCTCTTTATTCAGTGAATATAGAATTGAACGACCCGCTTTTCTCATTTTCACAAGTCCGTGCTGTGAATGGTCGTGAAGGGACCC
>CAYUXD010000023.1:0-910 GCA_964448655.1 uncultured Eubacteriales bacterium | reverse complement strand
AAAACGGAGGACTTTTAGCTTGGAAAATTGGTCAAAAATATTATTAAGAGGTTTGTTTAATTTGATTGTAATTCTCCTCTTTAATGGAATAATTATTTACCATATGGAAATAATATTTACCATTAAATACATATCTTGTCAACCTTACTTGTAAAACCGAGCAAATCCTTACTCATATTTCACAATATCTTCTACGAAAATAAGAAATGTCGCTAAATAATTAAGTTTGCGCCTATAATTAAAAACAAATTAAGCAGAAATATAGGAATTTCATTTTCCGCTGGGTGGGCTGAGTGAGGATGCCTGCGTCCCTTTTCTCTCGTCCCATCGTTCGGGATGATAAATCATAACATGATGGGATATCAAGTTGACCTAAAAATTGCGGAAGCGGGCTTAAAAACCACAAAGAAGCTCAAAAAGCGCCGGAAATCACCCGGACCTCTCCTCCAGTGAAAAGACAAGATCATAAAAAATATTCGGCCGGGGTCTCGGCGGCCATCAAAAGTTCTTGCGAGGCCATCCGAGGAGGCGGAGGCTTCGAGGCGACGAATGTCAGCTTGAGATGGCTGATAATCCTGTCCACCACGGAATAGTCTGTAATGAAAGCTATGACCTTCATTGTCCCTCCGCACTTCGGGCAGAGCAGCGGGTCAACCTCGTACACTTTGCGGATCATCTCGGCCCAGCCGCGGCGTGGAATCCTCGGGCTATCTTTTAAAGTCCGACCTGCTACAGGTAGATAACACGTAAAGGCCAAGAGGGAGATATGAGGAGTCGATAGGTTATCTGGATTTACTTCTTGACAATGTTACAGTTTATTCCTATATTAGTAACAAATATTGGTTACCATGAACTGCAATATTGCTGGCACTGGTAATAAAGAATCAAGCAGATGTGGGAACAATAAGGG
>CAYUXD010000022.1:12488-15945 GCA_964448655.1 uncultured Eubacteriales bacterium | reverse complement strand
AAGAGATTAAGGTCTCTTCTGTTGATGATTTGGATAAGAGTCTTATAGCCACAGGATTTCCTTATGATATTCGGGTGAGCGAAGTGAACAACATCGTCCATTTTAATAATTTCTTGATTCGAGTCCAGGGGATCAGACGCTGTGGCTCAGCGGCAATGGACCTCTGCTACGTGGCCTGTGGGAGGTTTGATGGTTTCTGGGAATTGAAGCTTCAGCCTTGGGATATGGCTGCAGGAGTCTTGATTGCCCAAGAGGGGGGAGGCCGAATTACTGATTTTAAGAATCGCGAATTCAGCATTTTTGACTCAGAAATTTTGGTGACCAACGGCTTGATTCACCAGCAGATGGTGGATGTGTTTCTAATGGAAAATGTAAGAGCGAAGAATGAACAGCGAAGGCAGAAAATTTGATTAAAATATACAAATGAAAGAGAAAAGGATAAAATAAGTAACGAGAAAAGGATAAGATGAGCAATAAGAAAAAGACCGCGATAAGGTCCGGAGCTAAAGGAAGTTTGTTTGTTGTTCTGTGCTGGTTACTGCTGGTTGTTCCTTCTTTGTTTTTCCTTTTTGTCTCAAGCAGTTTTTCAGTTGAAAGCTCTGTTTTTAATAAGGAAGAGGTTTTCGCCAAGGAACAGGAGAAGAGCTCCGATTTAGAGTGGAAGGAAGTTTCTAGAATAGCTGTTCTGGGTAGTGTGGATTGGACAGATACAGGCCTTGAAGTGAAAGAAGACCAGGAAATTTATTTTAGTGCACAGAAGCAAATATCTCTTCAGAGGGGCAACCCGATGGCTTGGTGTGGACCTGATGGTATGGATCGTAAAACCATGCAGCAGCCCATTTCAGATAAAAATATAGGGGCTTTAATCGGGAAGGTTGTCTGGCTTATTTCTATTGAAGTTGATGAGGAAACCGGTGAGCAGATTCGCCACGAGATCATAGAAAAGTTTTACATAGGTTCGGCCAATCAAGTCAGGATGCCAATAAGCGGCCGTCTTTTTTTGGGAATCAATGAGAATGTTGTCGGCGATAACTCCGGCGAGTTTGAAGTTATAATTTATTTACCCCTTTTTCCTTGATGAATTCTTTTTATCGAAGAATTTTTCCATAAACTGGATATCATAGTCTCCGTTGATGAAATCCGAGTTGGAGAGAATACCCAAGTGAAGAGGAATGTTTGTTTTTATGCCAGCAATAGTTGTCATCTCTAAAGCTGCTATCATTTTTTTAATGGCGTCTGCTCGTGTTGAGGCCTTCGCCACAATTTTGGCAACGAGAGAGTCGTAGTCAGGGGGAATTTGCCAGCCGCTGTAGGCCGCGGAATCCACTCGGATGCCCTCTCCTCCTGGAAAAGCCAAAAAGTCAATCTTTCCGGAGGAAGGAATAAATGTCTCCGGATCTTCTGCATTTATCCGGCATTCAAGACTATGACCGCTTAATCTCAAATCAGGGGAGAAGGAGAGCTTATCACCTGCGGCTATTTTGATCTGCTCTTTGACCAGGTCGATAGCGTAGACCATTTCTGTAATAGGATGTTCGACCTGGACTCGAGTGTTGGCTTCCATGAAATAGTATTTTTTCCTATCATCCACTAAGAACTCAAATGTCCCCAAACTCTGATAGCCTATGAAATGGGCCGCATCCTGGACAGCTTTTATCATCTTTCTCCGTAATTTTTCATCTATGAACGGGGAAGGTGTCTCTTCCAGTAGTTTTTGGTATTTTCTCTGGATGGAGCATTCTCTTTCACCAAGAGCGAGGACATTTCCCTTTGTGTCGCCGATAACTTGAATTTCTATGTGGCGGGCTTTGTGCAAATATTTTTCCAGATAGAGAGAAGAGTCACCAAAAGCGGCTTTAGCCTCATTTTGGGCTATGGAAAACTGCTCTTCCAGATTAGTGGCAGAGCGGAAAACTCTCATCCCTTTTCCTCCGCCACCGGCCGCTGCTTTGAGGATAACAGGGTAGCCGATTTTTTGAGCGATTTTTTTGGCCTCAGATATGTCTTCAGTAGCATTATCGCCTCCAGGAATTACGGGCAATTTAGCTTTTTTCATCTCTTGGCGAGCTCTGTTTTTATCTCCCATGAGCCTCATGAGAGAACTTGGAGGACCGATAAACGTTATGCCTGAAGTTTCACAGATATCGGGGAAACGGGGATTTTCCGCCAGGAATCCATAGCCAGGATGAATGGCATCGGCTTTAGTAATCTCAGCAGCACTAATGAGATTGGGAATGTTAAGATAGCTCTCAGAGGCTTTAGCAGGGCCTATGCAGATTTTCTCATCGGCAAGCATGGTGTGGAGAGAATTTCTGTCTGGTTCAGAGAAGACGGCAACAGTTTTAAAGCCCAATTCCCGGGCTGCCCGGATAACGCGCAGGGCAATCTCCCCGCGATTTGCAATTAAGATTTTAGAAAACATCTAGGATTAGGAGAGGGGCTGGATTGCAAACAATCTTTGTCCGTATTCGACTGGCTTTCCGTTCTCGATAAAAATTTTCATGAGAGTGCCGTCAACTTCTGATTCAATTTCATTCATCAATTTCATTGCTTCTATGATACAGAGAGTCTGGTTTTTCTTCACTGAGTCTCCTATTTCAACGAAAGGGGGAGAAGAGGGGTCTGGAGTGTTGTAAAAAGTCCCGACCATGGGGGATGTGATGTAGTAAAGATCATTCTTTCCTTCCTGTGGTGTGGACTCTACAGGTGTGTTGTTTGATTTTGCTTCTGTATCTTTCGATACCTCGAGAGCAGGAGCGGGCTCAGATCTAGAAGCAGAGGAGAGGTCTCTGCCGATCTTGATCTTTAGGCCCTCCACTTCCAGTTCGAAATGGGATAAGTTTTTCTCTTCCATCAGACGTATGAGCTTATTTATCTCTTTGTAGTCTATCTTCGAACTCATTTCATCTCCTCAACATGCATGAGATAGAAACCTCATTATCCTCTTCACAGTGTTCTCGGAAAAATTAGTAATACCTTAATCACAATACGAAAAAATGTCAAGTGGAAGAGGTGGGTTGTAAGCATTTTCTCTTCCCTTGCTTGGCGAAGGCTGTATGGTGAAAAAACCGTGAGAAAGGCTGAGCGGGCATGGTTTTTCGGGGTCAGACTTTATCGTGCGGTGGTGTTCAAAAACAAAATGAAGTACAACTCTCAACATTATGACAAAGTCTGACCCCAAAGGAGAGCGAGGCCTTGAGAATAAATGGCAAAAGCAACGTGTTTTTGAGCCATATAGCCGGAGCCTTTTAAGTAAATAATTTCTTTCCCTTCTTCTTTTAGAAATTCAAATTATAAAAGTTTGAAAGGCCTGACCCCGTTGATCTCGTTGACTTTACTGGGGTTAGGCCTTATTATGGGAGAGCCTGGACAGTCAAAGGTAGAAGAATTTTTCTTCTCGATTGTATGGCTTGAGTCCGGAGGAAGAGGATGCTTGATCAATTATCAAATCGCCTTC
>CAYUXD010000022.1:1758-12478 GCA_964448655.1 uncultured Eubacteriales bacterium | reverse complement strand
TTCTCCGTGGTGAAGGAAAAATCACTGAAAAAAACATGGCTGAGGCCTTAAGGATGATTCGCCTGACCTTTCTTGAATCTGATGTTAACTATCGAGTTGTGAAAGACTTTGAAGAGAAAATCAGAAATAAAGCACTGGACGAGAAAGTTCTCTCGAGTCTTACTCCTGCTCAGCAAGTCATCAAGATAGTAAGAGATGAAATGACTTCCATTTTAGGACAGGAAGCAAAAAAGTTGGAATTTTCGAGCCATCCTCCATCAATATTTATGCTGGTCGGGCTACAAGGTTCTGGAAAAACGACATCCTGTGGAAAGCTCGCAAAGTGGGTTTTGAATCTCAAAAAAAATCCTCTTCTTGTCTCATTTGATCTGAAAAGGCCGGCTGCTCAGGAGCAATTGAAGATGATTGCCAAAATGCTCGACCTCCCCTTCTATGAAATGACAAAAGAACGAATGTCTTCTCCTTCCGAAGCTCTCAAGGAGCTCCTCATGTTTGCAACAAACCGAGGTTTTGATCCGCTTATCGTCGATACAGCAGGGAGACTTCATGTCGATGATGACCTTATGGTGGAACTTCGAATGGTGAGAGATATTCTTAAACCTGCAGAGGTGATCTATGTGGGGGATTCTATGACTGGCCAGGATGCAGTGAAAAGTTCCCAGATCTTTGAGGAAAAAATTGGGTTGACTTCCGTTATTTTAACCAAGCTCGATGGCGATGCAAGAGGAGGAGCAGCTTTGTCTATAGTGACAGTGACAGGTAAGCCTATAAAATTCATCGGTGTGGGGGAGAAATTCGATAAGCTCGAAGTTTTCCATCCTGACCGCATGGCTTCCCGGATTCTGGGGATGGGCGATATCTTGAGTCTGGTCGAGAAGGCAGAGAAGGAGGCTGATTTAGAAGAAACAAAAGCACTTGCCCGCAAGCTCCGAAAACAAGAGTTCAGCTTAGAAGATTTTAAGAAGCAGCTCGTTCAAATGAAAAAAATGGGATCGCTTTCCCAAATTTTGAGTTTATTGCCTGAATCTGGACCTTTCAAGAATGTCTCCAAGATGAAAATCGATGGCAAGAAGATTCTTCATTATGAAGCCATTATCAACTCCATGACTATTAAGGAAAAGGAAAATCCAAAAATGATCAGCGGGAGCCGCCGCATGAGAATTGCGAAGGGAAGCGGAAGGCCTGTTTCTGAAGTGAACCAGTTATTGAAGCAATTTATAGAAATGAAAAAAATGATGAAAAAATCTTCCTTTCAGAAAATTCTTTCTGGGGTCAGTTGACTAAAAGAGAAAATTTAGATATTATTTCTCATTATCTGAGATGTACGTGTTTGATTTATCAAACACCCATTATTTATAGTATTAAATAATAGTGAATGGAAAATGATTTCAATACGACTCATGAGACTCGGAGCGAAGAAAAAGCCTTTTTATCGAATCATCGTTATCGATTCAGAAAGACCGAGGGAAAGTAAAGCGAAGGAGATCATTGGATATTATGATCCCTTAAAGGAACCCCCTGAAATCAATGTTGATATTGAAAAAGCAAATTATTGGCTGGAGAGAGGAGCTCAAGCTTCTAAAACAGTTCAATCTCTTTTACATAAAGTTTCCAAATCTGAGAAGCTTTCCAATCAACATTCTTAAACTTAAAGGAGGTTACAGTGAAAGAACTCGTTGAATTGATTGCCAAATCATTAGTTGACAGTCCGGACAAGGTACAGGTTTCCCAGTTAGAAGGGGAACAGACCACGATCCTGGAACTCAAGGTTGCTCAGGAGGATTTAGGCAAGGTTATCGGTAAACAGGGAAGAACAGCGCGGGCCATAAGAATTATTCTTGGTGCTGCTGGGATGAAACTGAAAAGGAGATTCAATCTCGAAATAATCGAAAAAGGGTAGTTTGGTCAGCATAGGAAAAATTATAAGGAGCCAGGGAAAGAAGGGCGAACTAAGGATTAAGCCTTATCCTGAGCACCCTCTGAAGCCTTTTTTTTTCAAGGGTATTTCTGGAAAAAGAGGGAGCTCGAGAAGAGTTTCAAGTTGAATCCTTCCGCCCCTATAAAGAGTTCTACATTCTCAAGCTGAAGGGAATTGACTCTCTTCCTCTAGCTCGTGAGTTAGCGGGACAGGAACTCCTGGTCCCAGAAGAAAACCTCCGAACTTTAGAAAAAGGCAAATACTATTTCTTCCAGATAATCGGGTGTTCTGTTGTCACAAAAAAAGGAGAAAAAATCGGGAGAGTTAAAGATCTGTTGTGCATAAAAGAAAATGATCTTTTAGTTGTCGAGAAAAGAAAGAGAGAAATTCTCGTCCCCTTCACAAATTCCATATGCCTTAAGGTCAACTTGAAGCGAAAGGAAATCCTTGTCGACCTGCCCGAGGGTCTTTTAGAGTTGGATGAGATTTGATATAATCACTATCTTTCCCGAGATGTTCGGGAGTGTATTCTCAAAAGGAGTTATAAAGAAGGCCCTGGATAAGGGATTAATAGAAGTTCATGTCCATGATCTGAGAGATTTTACCTTCGATAAGCACAAGCAGATAGATGACCGGCCTTTCGGTGGTGGCCAGGGAATGGTCCTTAAATCTGAGCCTATTTTTGCTGCTGTAGAGAAAATTAAACGGAATGAGAAAACACCTGTATACCTTCTTTCTCCTCAAGGAAGGAAATTTGATTTTCGTTTGGCTGAGGAGTTAGCGAAACATCCTCAAGTCATTCTCATCTGTGGCCGTTATGAAGGAGTCGACGAAAGAGTGATTCAATATTTGGTGACAGGAGAGATTTCCATCGGAGACTATATTCTCACAGGAGGTGAGCCCGCAGCTATTGTTGTCGTGGATGGGATTTCGAGGTTCATTCCCCAAGTTGTGGGAAATGTGGAATCAGTTAAAAGTGATTCTTTTTATGAGGGCTTATTGGAATTTCCTCAATACACGCGCCCTCGCAATTTTAGAGGCATGGAAGTTCCCGAAGTTCTATTCTCCGGAGACCACGGTAAGATTGAATCTTGGAGGCGAAAAAAATCTTTAAAAAAGACATGGCTTCAAAGACCCGATCTTCTGGAGAATCGAAAACTATCAGCGGAGGAGAAAAAGATCCTGGAAGAGATAACAACAGAAAAGAAAGGAAAAAAAGATGAATCTTATTGATTCGGTCGAGGAAAAACTTCTAAAAAAAGATTCAGATTCTTTTAAGGTGGGAGATACGGTTAAAGTCCATGTCATCATAAGAGAAGGTGATAAAGAGAGAATTCAGGTTTTTCGGGGAGATGTTATCGCCAAAAGAGGTTCTGGCTTGGGAGCAACTTTCACTGTTCGAAAAATTTCCTTTGGTATTGGAGTGGAGAGAATCTTTCCTCTTCATTCCAAGATGATCAAAAAGATTGAAGCTGTTAGGCATGGAAAGGTCAGAAGAGCCAAACTTTACTACCTTCGTGAACTCAAAGGCAAAGCAGCCAGACTTAAAGAAAAGAAATAGAGAAGACATTCTGAATAGATTGATTTTTGACTGTTTTATGGGGCAAATCACCGATAGTCTTTATTTTTTTTAAGGAAGGAAAAGGTTGACTTGCGGTTGGCATTAGTAACAAGCATGATTTCGTTTTTAGAAAAAAAGTATTCTTCCCTGGCACTTCCGTTCTAGATTTTGGCACTCTGCTCGGTGCAAGTTTGTTAAAATGGCAGATTTTCAGATTGAGAGGAGAATTAAAAAGAAAGGATTCAAGGCTATAGCAGGAGTCGACGAAGCCGGAAGAGGTGCTATTTTTGGTCCTGTCGTAGCCGCCGCCGTCATTCTTCCTCCCAAGCTGATTGAGCCTGGTTTATCAGGATGGGCAGAAGAAATCGATGATTCTAAAGTGATATCTCCCCCAAAGAGAAAGAGGCTGGCGGGAGCTATCTTAGCCAATGCAGTCTCTGTAGGGATAGGCTCAGCCACAAATTATGAGATTGATCAAAAAAATATATACTGGGCTTCGCTAAGTGCAATGAGAAGGGCAGTTGAGAACATGCCTCTAGCTCCAGATTTTATTCTAGTTGACGGATTTAGGCTAAGTGATGTAAATTATCCTCAGAGGAGTATCATCCAAGGTGACAGAAAAAGCATTTCAATTGCAGCTGCCTCCATAGTGGCTAAGGTTCTTAGAGATGAAATGATGATCCATCTAGATAAAGTTTATGAAGGATACGCCCTCTCCAAAAATAAAGGTTATGGGACAAGGGAACACTACAGAGCATTAAAAGAGACGGGGCCAACATTATTTCATAGGCTTACTTTTAATCTTAGGCATAAGTGAAATGAGTCCTACTAGAGAAAGAGGAAAAACCAGAGAGCTTGCTGAAAAATACGTTAAGAAGGGAAAGCTGACAGAAGCAATATCTGAATACAAAAAATTGTTGACAGGGGACACTCAAGAAGTCAATGTCCGGAATATCATCAGCAACCTGTATTTGAAAATGAATCAGAAAAGAAGGGCGCTGGAGGAGCTTGCCCAGGTTGCCGGCCATTATGAAGAAAGGGGCTTATACTCCCAAGCAATGGCAGTTTATAAGAAGATAAGTAAGTTAAATCCAAAAGACATTGAAGCAGCGATGAAATTGGGTGATCTTTATGCCAGACAAGGATTCCCATCTGAAGCAAAGGCAGAATATTTGAAGGTTGGAAAGGATTTAATGAGGGATAATCAAACAAAAAAAGCTATCTTTTTTTACGAAAAACTCAAAAAATTAGATAGGAAAGATACGGAGGCAAGGCTAGCTCTGGCTGACCTCTACACAAGGGAGGGATCAACTGATCAGGCGGTTGAAGAGTTGAACGAGGCGGCTGAATTAAAGATTCGTGGTAACGACCTGAAACATGCGCGGGAATTACTTAACCGGGCAAAAAGGCTTAAAGCAGATCATCCAAGGACATTATCCAATTTGGTTGATCTCCTCAAGAGAGAGGATGAAAAGAAAGAAGCTTTATCTCTTATCGATGATATTCTGAAAAAAGATAAGGACAATGTTAAGGTCCTCAGGCAAATGGGCAATCTTTATTTTGATGACCAAAATTTAGAAAAGGCCGAGGAGATATTTTCCAAGATTATGTCCCTTCGGCCCAAGGATGTTCGGGCAACAGTCAAATTAGGGCAGATCAATATTCTCCGGGATAATCTTGATCAGGCATTTGAGCTTTACGAACCTATGGTTGATAATTTTATACAACAACAAAACGTCGAAAATGCTATCGGCCTTCTCGGACTTATTATCTCATCCAAGAAAGCCCACCTTCCCACTCTTGAGGGATTGGCTTCTATTTATAAATCAAATAATCAAGCAAAGAATCTGGAGATTGTTTACAGGGTTATTCTGGAAGAATACCAAAAAAAAGATTTGAGAAAAGAATCATTACCTATATTAAGTGAGCTTGTTAGGCTTTGTCCTAAGGATGATGAGATTAGCGACGAATACAATCGTCTGGTAAGAAAATTTGGAGCTCCAGAGATGGAGAAAGTAGAAGAGGTGCCTTTGGAAGAAGCCAAAGAGGTGGAGGCACCTTTAAGTGAGCAGAGAGAAGTGGAAGAGCCTCTTGTGGAGCCGAAAGAGGAGGAAGCGCCTTCAGGAAGAACGCTAGAAATAGAGTCACCTGTGGCTGATGAGAAAGAGCCGGGGATATCATTAGAAGAAGCAAAGAGAGAAGCGGAAGAGACTCTTGCAGAGCCGAGAGAAGCTGAGGCAAGTTTAGGGAAAACGGTAGAGGTAGAGCCGCCTGCGGCTGAAGAGATAGAGCCGGAAATACCTCCAGAAGAACCGAAAGAGGTAGAGGTGCCATTGAGCAGGAAGGGAGAAACGGAAGAGCCTCTTCCAGAGCCAAAAGAGGCTGAGATATCTCCTGGGGAAGGAAAGGAACAAGAATTACAATTAGAAAAACTAAGAGAGGTAGAAGAACCTCCTAAAGCAGAAGAACCTCCCCAGGTGGAAAAAGAAGCTGAGGAGATGAAGATTCCTGTGAGTGAAGGGAAAGAGCCGGGAGTACCTTTAGAAGTAACGAAGGAAGTAGAAGCACCTCCAGTAGAGGAGAAAGACGCGGCAGAACCTTCTTTGGGGCCAAAGGCGGTGGAGCGAATTCTCGAGAGAAAGAAAGACGTGGAGATATTTCTCAAAGAGAAGAAAGAAGCAGATGGGAGGTTAGATCTTTTAGAAGGAACAGAACAGAAGTTAGAAATGAGTTTAGCTCAGGCTGATTTATACGTTGAACAAGGTTTGTTGAGGAATGCGAGAAGAATTCTTGAGAATTTAAGGATAAGCTATCCTGATGATGACAGGATAAGTCAGAAACTTGATTCTATTAGTAAAGCCTCTCCTCAGGCTAAGGTGGATGAAATTCTGCAGCGGGTAGAGAAAGTCTCTGCGGAAGAAACCAAGTTATTTGGGAAAAAGGCCTATTTCAGGTTTAATTTAGGGATTGCTTTTCTGGAACAAGGTTTGTTAGATGAAGCCATAGAGGAATTTAAACTGGCCTCCAAGGACAAGAGCAGAACTGTGGAATGTTATACCGTGATCAGCAATTGCTATAGGCAGAAAAAGGATTCTACGGAAGCTGCGAAGTGGTTAGAGAAAGCTTTGAAAATTACTGAAGAGGGATCTGATTGGTTTTATGCTTTAAAATATGAATTGGGTTCAATTTATGAAGAATTGAAAGAAACCGAAAAAGCGTTCGCTCTCTATAGTGAAATCAAAAATTGGAATCCTGAATACAAGGATGTCGATAGAAAGATAAAAATCATAGAAAAAAAACTTAATAAATAACACAAACAGACTATCTGCTTCTCTTCCTAAGCCATAATTCATTCCCCTTATTTTGTTCGTTTGGCGAAGGCTTGAGAATAAATGGGGCCAGGCCCCATTTTCTGCTGTTATGTCTTTAAGTTGGGAATGTCCTCTTTTTTACAAAATGGGGCCTGGCCCCATTTATTCTGTGGCCCCATTTATTCTGGGGCAAAAGCAACGTGTTTTTGAGCCATACAGCCTGAGCCTTTTATTTTGCCAAGCGTAATTTATTACCTGGAGGGGATCTCACCGCGAACGAATATTACAGAGCTGCTAATCAATAAAATATTTCATGAGAAAAACTTGCTGGAGAAATCGTTATCCTTACTGAAAAAAGAATCGGCAATTAGGTTTTAAGGATAGAGCGCGTTGAGAAAATTTATTTATGAATAATCCAGGCTAATTAAGAGGTGACTCTAAGCCCAAAAAAAATATGAAATTATCTTTAGCTTATTCACTCCTTCCCAAGCTGCTAGACTTAATAATGGGAGAGATACCTTCAGCACGCATCATGGTTCTATTGATGGATAAGATGAATAAAGTTGTTTTTAAAGAATCACGAGAGATCGCCCAATCTGATAACCACGAAATCAATACAGAGGTAATCAAAAAAGCCCTTGAAGAAAAACAACCCATCATAATGAATGATTTCAAAGCAGATACTGTTTTATTAGATAGCGGGAATAACCTTAAGAATGTACTCTGTCTTCCTCTTATCATAGAGAATAAGCCTGCAGGTGCAATATATCTCGAGCGGAAGGATGGATTTGGGCCCTTTACAACGGAGAATCTAGAACTTGTGATTGCAATCTCAAAGCCTATCAACTTGATTTTGAAGAATCGAGAGGAGTTCCAAGAGATTGGAGAAAAGAACGTTGAGCTGGCAAGGCCTTTCCTGGGAGGACAGAGCAAAACTTTTCGTTATATTCTCAATTTGATAGACAGGGTAAAAAATAGCGATGCTCCTGTATTTATATCGGGAGAGAGTGGCACTGGAAAGGAACTGGTAGCAAAGGCCATTCATCAGAATGGAACAAGAAGAAATGGGAGATTTGTCGCTGTGAATTGTGGAGCTATACCTGAGTTTCTTCTGGAGAGCGAATTATTCGGACATGTGAAAGGAGCCTTCAGCGGGGCTGTGAAAGATAAACCTGGATTGATTGAAGAAGCAGATGGGGGGACATTTTTCTTAGATGAAATAGGGGATCTTTCTCCTCATCTGCAGGCTAAGCTTCTTCGTGTCCTTCAGGAAAAAGAAATAAGAAGAATTGGTGAAAATAAGCCACGATTGATTAATGTAAGGTTCATAAGTGCAACCAACAAGAATATTGAAAAAGAAATTGAACGAGGCAATTTTCGTGAAGACTTGTATTATCGCCTTAAGATTATTGCTGTTGAACTTCCTCCTCTGAGAGAAAGAAGAGAAGATCTTCTTTCTCTCCTGAATCATTTTCTCGAGAAATACTGTGCTGAGATGAGGCGTGAAAGCGCATATTTTTCGCCCAGGGCTTTGGAGTTACTGACGAACTACTCTTGGCCGGGAAATGTTAGAGAACTTCAGAATGAAATTCAAAGATGTTTAGTCTTTGCTGGAGAAGATAATTTTATTAAAGAAGAATGTCTTTCTCTAAAAATAAATCCTCATAGAGAATGCTTTACAAAATCCTCCTATGGTTTTTTCCAGGCAAGAGCCGAATTCGAGAAAAGATTTTTAAACCAGGCTTTAGCCCGATGGAATTCCAACAGAGCTAGGACTGCAGAAGAAATAGGTTTAAGCAGGCAGGGACTTTTTAAATTGATAAAAAAACATAATATAAACGTTCCGAAAAAAAACGAAATGGAAAATGGAGAACGCCCCTAATAGGAAGCATCTCCAAACCCGTAATTGTCTAATAAGAGTATTTGGGAACGGCTTCGCTCCCATCGGGGTCAGACTTTACCTGCAGGTGATGTCCGCATGACAAAAAGTAGCCCGTTCCCCAAAATAATGACAAAGTCTGACCCCAATTCCATTCAAATTCCACTCTGATCAGCCGGCTGCGTAACTCACCGGGGTCAGGCCTTGCCATAGAGAAAAGATGTTTTTCCGCACTCTAGCACTTATGGCATTCCCTATGATAAGGCCTGATCCCACATACTCGCCGGTCCACTGCGTGGACTCCCCTCGAAGAACGGCATTTGAAGGCTAAATCTTTTAAGGTCGCTTCATCCATTCCCAAATACTCCTACATCATGAATGACTACTTCCTCATTCCGGGAAATTCGATGCTTACTTTGCTAGACTAGGTTTTGTTTTTTTGGTAAAGTTCATATCAAATGGAAAAAGCGAAGGGAAAAAAACAGGTGTTTCAAATTATCTGTCCCTGTTGCCAATCCATAATCTGGACAGATCCTGTCACCCAAGAAGTGATTCAGTTTGAAAAAAGGGGAGGGAAGAAGAAAGAATCGTTGGAAGAGTTATTGGATAGGGAAAAGAAAAGAAAAGGTGAATTTGAACGAAAATTTGAAGCAACTGCAGAATTAGAGAAGAAAAGAAAGAAAAAAGCTGAGGAGGGTTTTAAAAAAGCCCTCACTGAATTTGAAAAGGAAGATTAGAGCGTAAAAAAGTTCTCTCGCCAGGTTTTTTTTAGTTTCTGTCAGCTTCCGATCTGGGTTTCGTCATCTCTTATTTTTGGAGCCATGGTGAATTTAGTAAAGCCAAAAATGGCCAGAATCACGACGGATGCATAGTTCATTATTGCCCAGGGAAGATAAGATAAAGTCGGAACCCCTAAAATTCCTGTGATAAAAACACCAGCCATACTCCAGGGAATAAGAGGAACCATGATAGCGCCACTTTCTTCGGTAATCCGGGATAAGTTTTTCGCGGCTAGTCCTTTTTTTTTATAAATAGGAGAAAGGAGGTCTCCGGGAAGAATCATAGAAAGGTAGGAGCTTCCTGTGGCCAAGGCTGTGACAATTGAAGAGCCGATGGTAGTCAGCACTAAGCTCCATACCTTGTTGGTAAATCTCATCACTCGACCAAGAATGACAGAGAGAAGCCCTGTCCGTTGCATAATTCCCCCGAAGCTAAAGGCGGTAAAGGCCACAAGCTGAACTTCCATCATGCTCATCATTCCACCCTGAGAGATAAGCTTGTCCACCTGTTCCACACCAGTATGAGCCTGGTAGCCTGTATTCATGGCTGTTGCCACTTCAGGGAATGAGGCTTTCTGGAAAATGATGGCTAAGACTCCTGCCACGAAAGAGGAGAGAAGCATTCCTGGGATGGTGGGCTTCTTGGTGAAGGCAAAATAAAAAACGATTACCATCGGAAGGAGGAGAAGGATGTTAAAATCGAAGTTTTCCTTTATTGTTTGGGTGATAATGGTCATTTCCTTGGACTCGACTTTTCCTCCTCCATACCTGAGTCCGGCTATAAAGTAAATCATCAGACCTATGAGCCAGGCAGGAGTCGCTGACCAGAGCATGTGCTTGATATGGTCAAAAAGGTTCGAGCCCGCAGTGACAGGAGCCAGGTTGGCAACATCGGAAAAAGGAGACATTTTATCTCCAAAGTAGGCTCCGGCAACGATCGCTCCTGCTGCTGGACCTAAGGGGATTCCCAGGCCCATAGCGATTCCAATAAAGGCGACTCCCAGGGTGCCGATAGTGCCCCATGAAGTTCCGGTCGCTAAAGAAGTGACCGAGCAGACAAAACAGGCTGTTACCAAGAAATATTTTGGGGATATGAGTTTCAAACCATAATAAATAACCATAGGAATAGTGCCAGAGGCAATCCAGGAGCCGATGAGAATACCGACACAGAGCATGATTAAGATAGCTGGCATGGCCTTGTGAATGCTGTCTACAATTCCCTCTTGCATTACTTTCCACTTGAAACGCAGCCAGAGTCCTATGCACCCTGTG
>CAYUXD010000022.1:0-1748 GCA_964448655.1 uncultured Eubacteriales bacterium | reverse complement strand
CAGCGGTGACGAGGAGAGCCGGAGCCATGATTTTGTATACACCATAGCCTACGCCAAAAAGAAGGAGCATAAAAATCAGAGGAATCAAGGCAATGACAAAGCCAGGCTCTTTATGCTGTAGTGTTTCATTTTTTGTTTCGTTTTCCATTTTTCTTTCCTTTTATTCGAAATTAAATTTGCGCCTTGCTCTTGCTCTTTACAACCTTAAGAAAACGTTCCTTTTGCGAGGAGTTTTCCATCGGAAATCATCATCCTTCCCATAGCAAAAGAATCTGTTAGATTAAAGTCTTTATCGAATAAAATTATATCAGCATCTCTTCCGACTTTGATCTCTCCTTTTTGGTTGAGCTTGTAGAATGAGGCAGGGTTGGTAGAAAAGAGTTTCAGAGCATCTTGAAGACTCAGAATTTTTTTTCTCACCAAAAAACGGAAATTTTCTAGGAGGCTTTTCTCGGTTGCAATAGTTAGACCGACAAGGTTTCCCTTTTTGTCGAAAACAGGCATACTTCCGTTGCTGTCTGAACTTATTGTGATATGAGTGAGTGGAGACTGCTTTTTAAGGCACAGTTTGATTGCTTCTCCTATGCTAATTTCACCATTATCCTTTGCCGCAGGCTCGACGCCTGCTGTTAGATCGATATAACCTCCTTGAAGGATAAACTCGATTGCTTCCTCTAGTAGTTCACGGTTGCGGTTGACGTGCGTTGGTATGACTTGAGTGGGAGGAATTTCTGTTTCCTTTATCAATTTAAAAAGCATCTCTAATTTACGAGGTCCGTCGCCTATATGGAGATGGAGAATCCCTGCTTTTCCTCCGAGCATTCCCCCGACTCGGCATTCAGCTGCAAGGCGGGCGATTTCGGCAAAGATGGGCTGGGAAGAGCGATGATCAGAAATAGCTATTTCTCCTGCTCCGATTACTTTATCGATGAGGATGAGATCAGAACGAATACTTCCTGTGATTGTTACGACTGGAATTTGATAGGATCCAGAATAGATATAAGTTGTGATTCCCTCCGCATCAAGGCCTCTTGCTTTAGCCAGAAGAGATTGCATATGGCGCGTTGTTCCATCAGTTCCCAAGCAGCCGATGACAGTCGTGACTCCGCACGAGATGATATCTTCTACAGCTATTTCGGGTGCTCTTGTAGCTGGTCCTCCTTCTCCGCCCCCGCCCAATATGTGGACATGGCTGTCCACAAAACCAGGTATAACAATTTTTTCTGAGGCGTTGACTACTTGAACATCCAATCCTTCAATCCTAATCTGCCCTGGCTCTTTTATGGCACCAATTTTGCTCCCCACGATCAAGACATCTTTTTTACCCAAAGGCTCCGGTGCAAAAACCTGTCCTTGGTGGATTAGGATCATCATCTTTTCCTCCTTCTTAATAAACCTTTTAAGAAAAGCTCTCGAGTAATTTTTTTTAAGGCTAAATTATCATGATTTTTTCCCATTTTCAACTAATCTCTTTTTTGAATTTTTCATTAAATTCGTATAAAATAAGAATCAAGAACTGGTGAAATGGCAACCATCGAAGAAGAATTAAAAAGAAGAGAGCCTTTTATTAAGGGAGCAAGCAGTTTTGCCCTTCTTGGCAAAAAAATTGAGATAATGGGGAAAGAGAATTTTGTCAAAGGCGGACCCAATATTATAGTCGGCAATCATATAGGCACGTTTAAAGATATCGCCACTTTATTTAAAATCATTCCTCGGCCGACTTTTTTTACAGCCAACAGGATGATATT
>CAYUXD010000021.1:4689-16145 GCA_964448655.1 uncultured Eubacteriales bacterium | reverse complement strand
ATAGTGCGCATAAAAGAAAAGCTGAAAATAAAACTTCTTTTCTTCTTATGAGCGTGGGGAAGAAAGCAAGAAATAAGGTAGAAACGATGATTGATGCTTGGAGTAGGAAAAGCAGGGGAATATTCCGATCCTTAAAAAGAAGAAGATAGCCTCCAAACTGCAGGAAGAGAATAAGAATAGGCAAGAAAAGGTTCAATGAATAGAGTGAAGCTACTCTCAATCCTATGAAGATGGCGAAAAGGAGGGCGAGGAAAAAAAGAAGGATGCTGAGATGGAGAAAGAAAAAAGAAGGATTGAAGGAAAAACGAAGCAGGTTTATGTTGGAGTGATAAACAAGGCGAAACAGGATTTCTTGAAAGGCAAAGATAAAAAACAGCGAAGTGAAAATAAGAGCGGAATTTACTGCCAACGAAAGAAGGAGAGGGGATTTTCTTTTTTTGCTCTCCAGAAGATCTCGGGAATAGACAACCAAGCAGCCCATGATTAAAAATAGAAAGAGAGAAGTGAGAAAAATATCGCCCGGAGATTTGGTGAGATCCCAGAGCGAGAAAAAGCTTGCTGAAGAGGGAGAAAAGAAAGGAAGAGATTGGATTTTTTCCAAATTGCTTAAAGGGAAAAAAATGAACCTTAGCCCTATCAAAATCAGGATAATTAGTAAGCCAGGTATAGGTTTTCTCTCCCTGTAAAAAGAAGGGGATTTGACAAAATAGATGAGAAGAGAGAGAAGCGAGGTCCCTAGGAGTACATAAAAAACAAGAAGAAAATTCTCTTTCTGGCTTGAAATTTTTGCTGGAAGAGCTGGAGAGCTGAGCGTTACAGTAGCGACTATTTTATTCTTTTCGTTCCTCAACGGAAAAAGTATCGGTTGAATCTCGTCCTGGAGCCTTGGCTGTCCGAAATATTCGTCCTTGTGCCTGGAGAAGAGTTTTTCAAGTCCTGAAACATCTTCTCGAAAATCCCAGTAATAAATAGCGCTGTTGCTCAGCAGTCTTGCTTTTAAGAATTGATATTCCTTGAGGTACGGGGCTTTGAATTGGGGTGAGAAGGCTAAAAGCCGATAGAAGATGACATATTCATCCTTTCTCACTTTCTGCAGAGAGACTATATAGACAGAAGCTTTGTGCTGGATGAGAAATGAAGATTGCTGCTGGAGAAAATTGACTTTTTCTTCCTCAGAGAATAGAGCCTTCATCGGGTCCACGACGTTGCCCAACCACAGGATGAGATCTCCTTGACTGTCGAGGTAGCTTATCCCTTCTTTTTCTTTGTTAAAATCTAGTTTTTTGAACAGATTGAATATTTCCTCTTTTTCTTTGGGAAAAGGGGAATCTAAGATTAATTTCTGTTTCTGCTCTATTTCGCTAATGACGTTCGAAAATTCGTTTTTAATCGCCTTGGCCTGGTTTCTCAATTGGCCCAGGGTTTTCTGATAGTAATTTGAAGAAATGAAGGCGGGAAGGAAGAGGGAAAGAATTAAAATAATTGCGGAGAGTATGGTCCCTAAAAGAAATCCGTAAAAAAATCCTTCTTTTTTTATTGACCCTCTAAGGATATTCAAATTTTTTCTGCCTTAATTTCTATTATTTTCCAGGTGTTTTTGGAATTTTCATTTTTCAGACTTTGCCTAATCGGAGAAGCACTGCTTTTTTCTTTTATAAGGTAAAAGAAGATATGAATTACCTACTGGTTATTGTTTTTATTGTCCCTAAAAGACCACCTGGCCTTAAATATAAAGTATTGGTTTTCAAGCTCAGAGGGGAGCTCCTTCTCTGAATAGAATTCAAAGGTGGTGAAGGAGGAAAATATTTTTCGGAAGAGAAAATATGCTTGTTGGTTAGAAAGCTGGTCTGAAAAAGAAATAGGTTCGGGAAGAGAAATATTTATAGAACTTTTGGCTGAGAAGAGAGAGTAGAGAATTCTAGGGTTGTTTTGGAGGAATGCTTTTTCTATATCCTGAGTAGTTGCGGGAAGCAGGTAGACGAGTACACTTAAAAGAACGACATTGAGATTTGCAAAAAAAAAAATATTATCATTGCTTTCCTTAGTTAGGCAAGGAGGCAAAAAGTGCGGGTTTGGTAAATCAAACCTTATGGAGTTTTTTCGCTTTCCATTTCTTCAGAGACGATGTTCTTGACTTTTTCTTTTATTTTATCTATTTTTTTTAACTTGGTTGAAATCTTGGCGAAAAGAGCTTCCTGGCTTTTTATGCCCTCATGGATAAGAAAAGCTGCGCTCTCGGAGCGGCTTCTGAACAGGCCAACATCGACTAACATTCTCAGCTTCTCGTTACTTTCATCATTGACACGGATGGTCAGAACTGTGTTTCTAGCGACCATGGCTTTATCGATCACTTTCTTGATCGATTCAGCGGTCTTCACTGCGATCTTTTCTACTTGGGCACCCAATTCATCGAGAGTACTGTGGTATTTCTTTTCTTTTTTTCCTGTTTTTGTTTTTTGCGTGGTCTTTTTATTTTCCATAATTAATACCTCTCGTAATTTGTAATTTAATTACAAATTACCAAATTGTGGATTACATGTCAAGGATTATTTCTTGGGAATTTAATAAAATTATAAAAGTTAGAAGATTATAAGAAACTAAATTATCTTAAAGGCTGCCTTCTCTTTATTATAAAAAGGTGCAGAAATTTTGGTTGAGAAGGAGAAAACCTGGATTTTTTTAATTTTATTCTTTTGGTTCTTCCTCTTTTTTCTCCTCTTCTTCTTTTACTTCTTCTTTAGTTTCCTCTTCCAGCTTTTTAGTTCGCGCAGCATCTTTGATGCCGCTTATTCCAGCGATTAGAGCAATAAGACCGCCAAAGAAAAGTATGGGGGGGATGCAGCCGAAAACGAGAGCAATGAATTCGTCCGGCCATACAAGAATAACCAAATAGACCCCAGCTGCCATGGCAATTAAGCCTCCTAAGATAGCCAAAACTTTTCCCATAGGACTTCCTCCCTATAACTATATCATTTAAATAACTTTTCTGAGGCGCATTATAACAAATCAAAATTCAAGAAGCAATAAAAAAAACTAAAATATATTATTCTGGACAACTCAGTAGCAATTGAAATATTTTTTTTATGGTCTTTGTGGAAGAACGGTGTCGATAAATCAAAGAGTTGCTAATTGTATCTAGACCTGGCCTAGACAATAGGATAAAATAATACTGAAAAAAGGGGACAGGCTACTTTTTCTGATTTTCTGCCCATGATTAATTTCTGTCCTCTTTCTTAAAGAAAAAGTAGCCTGTCCCCTTTTTTCCCTGAGAAATAACTTCGCTCCCATGTCAATTGTGTATAGACCTGGCCTGGACAATAGGATAAAATAAACAGCACTACATTTTAAGATAAGAGGAGGTTGAAACAGCAATGATGTGCCTAAATTTAAAGAGAGTAGTGATAAGTATTTTTTTGCTTTTTGGATTAGCTCTAATCTCCCATGGTTCTGGAGAGGACGATTTATTCCAGATTGGAGATTTAAGGGTTAACCCTGGGGAAATAAAGTCTGGATACTTGTCTGTCCCTGAAAAGGATGGAATCGGAACATTTATCCCTCTGACCATAATCAATGGTGCGAAAGAGGGGAAAGTTCTGGCGCTTGTGGCTGGTGTACACGGCTATGAATATCCTCCTATTTTAGCTCTTTATCGGTTGAAAAAAATGATTGATCCTCAATCTTTATCCGGGACACTGATATTCGTTCATATAGCTCATCTGCCAGCGTTTCAGAAAAGAATCATCTATTACAATCCGCATGATTGGCAGAACTTGAACAGAGTTTTTCCAGGCGATCCGCAAGGTACAATTTCCCAGAGGATTGCTCACGTCTTGACAGAAGAAGTCATTAAGAAATGCGATTACCTGGTAGATCTTCACTGCGGAGACGGAAATGAAGCTCTCATTCCTTATTCGTACTGGATGATAAGCGGAGATGAAAAAAAAGATGAGATAAGCCGTGAAATGGTTTTAGCTTTTGGAATAAAGCATATCATCATTGATAAATCCCGCACCAAGGACAAAGCCCATTCCAAGTATTTGGGGAATACGGCTATTCTCCAGGCAAAGCCAGCCATCACAACAGAATCTGGATACTTGGGCAAGACAGACGAGGAGTCTGTTATCCGCAACATTAAAGGTATTCTCAGTGTTATGAAGCTTTTTAAGATGATCGAGGGAAAACCAGAATTTGTTTCCGACCCTGTCTGGATCGATGACTACGAAGTTATTTACTCTAATTCAGATGGCCTTTTCTATCCTCAAACCAAGATGGGCTATTATGTTACTGAAGGAGAGAAAGTCGGGTATGTAACAGATTACCTCGGGAATGTGAAGGAAGAGCTGAGAGCTCCTTTCAGCGGAATAATTCTTTATATTATATATACTCCTCCCACCAGCAAAGGAGAGCCTCTTTTTGAGGTAGGAAGAGTGAAGCAGTGAGGAGATTGCTTATGCTGACATCTTTTAGGATTAAGAACCATTCTTACCTGAAAGTATAGAACGGACGATTTTATTTATAAGAAAAATGTGGGTTTGATGAATCAGACCCTTGCAATCATGGCACGCAGATGCCTTCGAAATAGGGAGAAAAGGAAGTTTATATGAAGCTGAAAGGTGTAATTTTTGATATGGACGGGACAGTGGTCGATGTAACCTATGATTGGGATAAAATAAGAACAGAATTGAACACTCAAGGCAAGCCAATACTTGTTTATCTTAACAGCCTGAAAGAGCCGGAAAAATCAGAGAAGTGGAAGGTTCTGGAAAAGTATGAAAGAGAGGCCACTGAGAAAGCTCGACTAAAACCAGGGATGCGCAGATTTCTGGATATATTAAACCAGAAGGGAATAAAGAAAGCCCTGGTGACGAATAACTCTCAAAAGAACGTCTCTTTCCTTTTAGAGAAGTTTAACCTTGAATTTGATTGTGTCATCTCCCGCGAAAGCGGCCTTTGGAAGCCTTCCGGAACTCCTTTTCAGGCTGTCTTGGAGAAGTTAGGGCTGGAGAAAGAGGAATGTTGTGTCGCGGGAGACTCTCATTTTGATATCAAGGCTGCCGAGGAAGCGGGAATATCTAATGTTTTTATCTTGAATGAAGATAAGGAAAGATTCGCTTCGATGCCTGCAGAAGTATTTAGCTCTGTGGAAGAGCTTATGGAGAGAATTGAACGGTTGTTTGAAAAGGGAGAGTAATGAATACATATTTTCTAGCAAACATAAAGGAGAAATGATGAACATACCTATTTATCAAGTAGATGCATTTACAGATCAGCTTTTTGGGGGCAATCCGGCGGCAGTCTGCCCCTTAGAGAAATGGTTGGATGAAGAGCTTTTACAGAAAATTGCTGCCGAGAATAATCTCTCCGAGACTGCTTTTTTTGTTAAAAAGGGCAAAGGCTTTGAATTGAGATGGTTTACTCCAAAGATAGAGGTGGATTTATGCGGACACGCGACATTAGCCTCAGCTCATGTCGTTTTTAATCACCTGGGTTACGATGAAAAAGAGATAACTTTCGCTTCAGCAAGCGGAGAACTGAGAGTGACAACCGCAGATGGTCTAATTACCCTGGATTTTCCTTCAACTCCTCCCTCTCAGGTTGAAACAGTTCCAGAATTAACTCAGGGCCTCGGCTTAAAGCCAAAAGAAGTTCATAAATCAAGGGATTATCTTGCCTTGTTCGAAACTGAAGACGACATTCTATCAATCGAGCCAGATTTCGATATCCTCGTAAAAATGGATTCTCTTGGCTTTATTGTTACCGCCCAAGGAAAAAATTCTGATTTCGTATCAAGATTTTTTGCCCCGGCTGTCGGTATTAATGAGGATCCGGTGACAGGATCTGCCCACACGACATTGATTCCGTTCTGGGCAGAAAGATTGAATAAAAACACCTTGCATGCTTTTCAACTATCGGAAAGAAAAGGAGAGTTATTTTGTGAATTGTCGGGTGATAGAGTAAAAATCAGGGGATATGCAGTTACTTTCCTTAAAGGCGAAATTGTTATCTAACAGATGATGGGGTCAGGTCTTGTTTTTTGCTACAAAATGGAGAGATGGGAGCAAGTCTTGATTTTTGACATTTTTAAGTTGACTTTGCCTTTTGGTGCATTTTTATTTCTGGAGATTAAATGTCAAAAGAAAAAGCTCATCCCTATGGAACTTGAAG
Source organism: uncultured Eubacteriales bacterium (assembly GCA_964448655.1). Classification (GTDB taxonomy): domain Bacteria; phylum Acidobacteriota; class Aminicenantia; order Aminicenantales; family Aminicenantaceae; genus SOIV01. The sequence continues at coordinate 9,980 of CAYUXD010000021.1, read as the reverse complement.
AAACGGAAATTGGTGAAACTTTATTAAGGGAAAGAAAGTTTTAGTACATATGAAGCGGAAAAAGGCTATGATTGAGGAGTAAAAAAATGAAAAACAACAATCAATTTAAATTTAAACCATTTATTATTATTTTTTTCTTTGTTCTTTTTAACGTATTTGCACCTGACCTCTTTGCCGACGGATTTATCGTCCCCTTACCCCGCCCGAAGGAGAGGATTCCTCCTTTAACTGTCAAATACCACCGGGTAAACGTTGAGATCATAAATCAGGTAGCGAAAACTTCAATTGATCAGGTTTTTATAAATAATCACAACCGAGATATTGAAGGAATCTTTATGTTCCCTTTGCCTGAGCGAGCCTCAATTTCTGAATTCTCGATGTATATCGGAGACAAAAAGGTTGAAGGAGAAATCCTCGACCGTGACCAAGCGCGCCGAATCTATGAAGATATTGTCCGGAGGATGAAAGATCCTGCTCTTCTTGAATATGTAGGGCGCAACATGTTTCGAGCGCGTGTTTTCCCGATTCCTGCCAATGGAGAGAAAAGAATCCAACTGTCCTATACTGAGATTATCAAGGCTGAGAGAAACCTTGTACGCTATGTTTACCCTTTAAACACAGAGAGATTTTCCTTTCATCCCCTGGAGGAGGTTACAATCTCAGTCGAGATTAGCTCAAAGATTCCTCTTTCCAATGTTTATTCACCCTCCCATAACGTTTCGGTGAGGAAGGAAGGAAAAAACAAAGCAAGAGTGAGCTTTGAGGGGAAAAACATCAAGCCAGAAAAGGACTTTGTTCTTTATTATTCTCTATCCGAAGATGATATAGGTCTATCGTTCATGAACTGGGAAGGTCCAGAAGACAATTATTACATGCTGTTAGCCTCGCCCTCTTATGTGGGTAAAAAAGAAAAGATCCTCAACAAGAATCTTATTTTTGTCCTTGATAGTTCTGGAAGTATGAGCGGCAAGAAAATCAAGCAGGCCAAAGAAGCGGTGCGTTTTATCATCAACCATTTAGACGAGAAAGATAGGTTCTCTCTTGTAGATTTTGATGATGGAGTGAGCTTGTTTTCTTCTGAGATTATTCCTGCTAGTCGAGAAAGTACAGAGAAGGCTCTTCGCTTTGTGGATGAGGTAGAAGATTCTGGAGGAACCAACATAAACGATGCCCTGCTTCAAGCCTTGGAGATGATTGAACCTGGAGAAAGGCCTAACTATATTCTTTTTCTCACCGACGGCCTGCCTACAGTAGGCATTACCGGTACTGCAGAGATATTGAGAAACATCAGTAAAGCCAATGAGCTTAAAACCCGAATATTCGTCTTTGGAGTTGGCTACGATGTCAACACAGAGCTCTTAGACAGGATTTCTTCTGATAACAGGGGAACTTCGGTTTATGTGGCTGAGGACGAAAATCTTGAAGTTGCCGTATCAAATTATTATGAAAAAATATCTTCGCCTCTTCTCTCTGATTTAAAAATCGATTTTAAAGGCATAAATGCGAGGGACACTTATCCCAGAGTAATGCCCGATCTGTTTAAAGGCTCGCAGCTGGTGCTGATAGGAAAGTATACGGGCAATGGCAAGGTAACAGTGGTCCTTTCCGGAAAAGTGGGGAAGGAAGCCAAGAGATTTATCCTCAAGGATCAAGAGCTTGTCAAAGAAGAATCCTATAATTTTCTCCCGCGTCTCTGGGCTACGAGAAGGATAGGCTATCTTATCGAAGAAATTAGACTCCAGGGGGCAAATAAGGAGCTTATCGATGAGGTAAAGAAACTTGGGTTAAAATACGGAATCGTAACCCCTTATACGTCCTTTCTTGTTACTGAGAAAGAGAGACTTTCCCTTGATATGGCTGCCCCGGAGGCAGAAGAAGCTCTTTTTGCCCGCAAAGTGACCGGCGCGGGTGCGGTAAAAATTGCCAGGGGCGCACAGAAATTAAAAGCAGTAGATCAGGCTCCTCAAGTAGTTTCTCAGAGGATAAAATATAAGGAGGATAAGACTTTTTACCTGAAGGATGAATACTGGGTGGACAGCCGCTATGATGAAGGAAGTCCTGTGCAAGAGATTCGCTTTAATTCAGAGGAATATTTTCATCTTCTTTCCGCAAAGCCTGGAATTGCGAAATATCTTTCCGTTGGCAAAAACATTATAGTCAATTTTGAAGGGGTGAGCTACAAGATAATCGATTCCGAGGATACGCAGGACTTGAAGAAGTAAACATAATATATAATTTAAAAATTAGCTTTTTCATCCTTTTTTTCTTTTTGGAGTTCAGCACACGAGATTCCTCTCAGGTTAAAGCATCTGTTGCAAGAGATATACTCTGATTTTTTTATCTTTCCGGTCCGGAATTTTCTGATTAAAAAAGGTTCACGAATAAAAGGTCGACTCACGGAAATGGAGATGCCGAAAGTTGCTCAGTTTAGCTTGATTTATTAGGGAATATCGATAAAATTAGGAGTAATTTTTCCTTAAGGAGAAAAAATGCAAAAAGAAAAATTGTTAATGATCCCCGGTCCGAGTCCCGTTCATCCTCGCATCATAAACAGCCTTGCTCTACCGACTGTTTCCCATGTTAGCCCGGTGCTTGTAGAGGAATTAAAAGAAGCACTATCTAACCTGAAGAAAATCGTCTTCTGCGAGAAAGGCGAAGCGTTCATCGTTGCGGGGGCTGGGACTTTAGCCATGGAAATGGCTATTTTGAATACTGTTCGGAAAAAAGAAAGTTTTCTCGTCCTCTCCCAGGGATATTTCGGGGAGAGGATGCGTCAGATTGCCCAGAGTTTTGGCCTCGATTGTGATATCGTCGAGTGCGAATGGGGGAAGGCAGTTCTTCCTGAAGAATTAGAAAAGAAACTTTCCGAGAAAGAGTATAAAGCAGTGACCGCGACCCATGTGGATACGTGCACCGGAGCCTGTGCTCCTGTCAAAGATTATGCTGGGATACTGAAAAACCATGATGCCCTTTATATAATAGATGGTGTCTGTGCCACAGGCGGAATAGAAGAAAGGATGGATGACTGGGAAGTTGATGTGGTCTTAACCGCAGCTCAGAAATGTTTCGGAGCTCCTCCAGGATTGTCGATTTTGGTCTTCTCAGAGAAAGCTATGGAGAAAAGGAGGAGCATGGAAAGGATTCCCGCCTACTATTCAGATGTTTTGAATTGGCTTCCCATCATGAAGGACCCGTCAAAATATTTTTCAACTCCGTGCGTTAACGAAATCAGGGCATTTTACGAAAGTACTAAGATAGTCCTTGAGGAAGGAATTGAGCAAAGGTTTTTACGACATGAGCGCGTGGCAAGGGCTATAAGGGCGGCTTTAGCCGAACTGGGATTTTCCCTTTTCACTCAAGAGCCGTTCTTGGCTGATACTCTCTCTGTTGCAAAATATCCTGATGGTGTCGAAGATAAGTCCTTCCGGAGCACATATTATGAGAATGGAATTGTAGTGGCAGGGGGATTAGGCGAGACTGCAGGGAAGGTTTTTCGAATGGGGCATATGGGGAACCTGTCTGTATCGCAGGTCTATTTTGCTCTTGATGCCCTGGAAAGAACTCTCTCTAGTTTGGGTTATAAGTTTGAGGCAGGTTCAGGTCTTAAAGCCGCAAAAGCGATTCTAGGAGAATAGCAGGATCCAAGAGTCAGAGGGAAATGAAGAGTCAAGTTTTTTTTATTCCAGCAACAAGGGAAGATGGGAATGAGGCCCTGGCTGAAAAAGCGGAAAAGATCTTCCTTAAGGTTGGCCTGAAAAAACACATAGAAAAGAAGTCCTTTGTTGCTCTGAAAATCCATTTCGGAGAGAAGGGAAATATAGGTTTTATAAAACCACAATGGCTTGTGAAGATTATCAGTCAGATCAAAAGCATTACCTCTCGAGTGTTTTTGACAGATTCTAATACTCTTTATGTCGGTAAGAGGTCCAATTCCCTAGACCATCTTTTACTGGCAAGGGAACATGGCTTTACCCAGGAGGCTCTTGGCATCCCTGTTATCATTGCTGATGGCCTTATCGGTCGAGACGACGACAAAATCCAGGTCGATTTATCACGAGTAAAGTCAGCAAAAATTGCCGGTGCTATTCTTGATTCAGATATACTTGTCTGTTTAACGCATTTTACTGGACATTTACTAACAGGCTTTGGGGCAGCCCTAAAAAACTTGGGTATGGGATGCGCATCGAGAGCCGGAAAATTGGAACAGCATTCTGATGTTCATCCATGGGTAAATCCTAAATTGTGCAATAATTGTGGAGTGTGCTTTGATTATTGTCCTTCACAGGCGATTGTTGAAAAGGGAGATAGTGCTTTCATAGTTGAGGAAAAATGTATAGGGTGCGGAGAGTGTCTTGTGGTCTGCAACCACGGAGCCGTTAAATTCAACTGGGATTCGGATTCTGTGCGCGTTCAAGAAAAAATTAGTGAGTACGCTTTCAGTGTCTGGAAGCATTTAAAAGGCAAAATCAGCTTCATAAACTTTTTGATAAAAGTGACTAAAGATTGCGACTGCATGTCGCATGATCAACAGCCTATAGTCGAGGATATCGGCATCCTTGGTTCACTCGACCCCGTAGCCTTGGACCAGGCTTCTGTGGATTTGGTGAACAAAAGGAGTGGGAAAGATATACTGCGAGCTGGCTATGATCTTGATTGGTCTGTGCAGCTAAGCCATGGAGTTAAGATTGGCCTGGGAAGCAGAGATTATGAATTGATTGAACTATAGACAGGGGGGCTTCGATGGAAGCATCTTTTTTTCCGTGATACTAAAAAGCTTAACGATAATGTTTTGGGAGTAGCTTCGCTCCCGTTCAGATTTTTAACGCCATTCTCCTTTCGGCCTTCTCGGCTGCTGCGTAACTCGCTTCGCTCAAACATACTCGCAGGTCGACTTCATCGACTTCCCTCGAAAGCCGAAATTCTAAGGCTAAATCTTCAACGGTCGCTTCAGCCAATCCCAAAACCTTTTTACGTCACGGAAAAGAAGATGCTTATGGCTTCAACTTCTTACTATGTGCATTAATGATGAATAAAATTCAAATCTATGAAGTCGGGGCGAGGGGATTCGAACCCCTGACCCCAGCGTCCCGAACGCTGTGCGCTAACCAGACTGCGCTACGCCCCGGTCTCATGAGTCAATTATAACGAGAAGCGGACAAAGATAAAAGCCCAAAGAAAAAAAGGAAGAAAAAAAGGGGCCTGAGAAAAAATGGGGCCAGGCCCCTTTTCTGATGTTTCGATTAGTCACTGTCCTATTTCATAAAGAAAAGGGGCCTGTCCCCTTTTCTTCC
>CAYUXD010000021.1:0-4679 GCA_964448655.1 uncultured Eubacteriales bacterium | reverse complement strand
TCTAAATGATAGTGCTGAATCGGTTATTTGGAGTAAGTGAGAACAAGCGACAAGAAGCGACAAGAAGCGACAAAAGAACGAAAAAATAGCTAAGAGAAGCGACAAGAAGCGACAAGAAGCGACATTTTACCAAAAAGTATTGACCCTTGCTCTATTTAGGCTTAAATTTTCATTACAGACGGCAACCAACAAAGGTGCGGTCAATGTCAGGAGGGAAGGGGGGTCATCTCTGATTAGCTTCATGATTATTCAGGTTGTACAATCCCTATTTTTTTAGGAAGAAGAGAAGCACCATAGAAATAGATTCAAGCTGAAAAAGGGAACAGTCTCCTTTTCTTCATTTATTTACCAATCCACTTTACTTACTCTTTCTTTACTTTTTCTATGGTGCCGAATTTTTTTAGAAGAAGAAAAGCACGGCAGGAATGGATTCAAGGGGGGGTTGAGATTTATATGTGAAGTTCAATAACGTCTTCATCTTCTAGGATGTGGTTACGGTTAACTTTTTGACCTTGGTATTTGTTTTTACTCCATATTCGGGCATACTTCAGGTTTTGGGCAAAATCCTTATGCACTGTTCTAGCCAGGGTCATTACCGAAGACCCTTTTTTGAGAGTATACGGATCATTAAAGTCAGCTTTCTTACCGGGAATTTTACTGTAAACTCGAATGACATAAAGCATGGAGAATATTCTCTTTTTTAAATATTCAAGACCATCTCCGCTAATAGCAGAAACAGGAATGGGGCTAAACTTGGGTTCTAAGGCTTTTTTTAATACATTATAATTTTCTTCAGCGGAGGGAAGGTCCTTTTTATTAGCCACGATTAAAGTTTTTTTATAAAAGAACAGAACTCCAGAGGGAATTGCCTGGTCTTCGGCAATTAGCTCTATTTTCTTTTCTCTTAACCTGTCCAAAATAGTCTGCATGGTATCAACTGGACTTTGGCTGGATAAATCCAGGAGAAACAAAATTCCATCTGCTTCTTTGATCAGTTCAGAGTGCCATACTTCCATGTATTCAGGCATGATAGGTGGTGTGTCTATGAGTTGAATCTGGATGTTTTCATATTCCATCATTGCCGGATAGGGAGTGCGGGTTGTGAAAGGATAATCGGCGATTTCAGGATTCGCGTTGGATAAAGACTTTATCAGCATGGATTTGCCTGCATTGGGAGGCCCGACCAAAACAATTTGACCTGCTCCAGTTTTGTCGAAGTGGAATGCGGGAGCATGTTTGGCGATTGCAGGTTTTTTTTGAGCAGCGGATTTTAGTTTGGCAATCTTCGTTTTGAGCAGAGCCTGAAGCTTTTCTGTGCCTTTATGTTTAGGAACTAAAGAAAGAAGCTCCTCTAAAATGATTCTTTTTTCTTGCGGCGTTTTGGCAGTTTTGAGTTTCCTTTCTGTCTCGAAATATTGAGGTGGTAGATTTGCCGGCATCAGGACCTCTTTTCTCTCAATTATAATCAATCGCAATCTTCTTTTCAAAATGCATTATTACCTGGACTTGATCTATACCCATATTTTGTATTTTGGGGTCAGGTCTTGTTTATTGCTTATATTATGATTTCGGGGTAAAGTCTTGTTTATAGTTTATTGCGGTCAGGCCTTTCCATTGAGAAGAGACGTTTCTTTCCCTTTGCTAAGACCCTGGCCCCGAAATACAGGCATAGATTAAGTCTCGAAACACAAGAAACAAGACCTGACCGCACATGATTTGAGGCTGTATTCTTCCTTCCAAAAAAAGTAGCCTGTCCCCTTTTTTTGCTCTAGTTTTTTGATTCATCAAATCCACATTTTTAATCCTAAAAAAAGGTTATTTTTCTTTACTAAATTGCCCATATTAGGTATAATTATAGGCGAGAATTATGCCCGTTGGATTAAGTAAAAATCCCACCTACTTAGCCCTTCTTCTCTCTCAGATTGCAAGAGAATGAAAGACAAAAAATATACTGCCGAAAGCATAAAAGTACTCAAGGGGCTGGAAGCTGTTCGCAAGCGACCAGCCATGTATATCGGGAGCACAGGCCCTGAGGGTTTGCATCATCTGGTCTATGAAGTTGTTGACAACAGCATCGACGAGGTTTTGGCTGGATATTGCACAGAGATTGAGGTGATCATTCATGTGGATTGCAGCCTTACTGTCATCGATAATGGCCGCGGTATTCCAGTCGGGATGCACAAGAAGGAGAAAAGGCCGGCTCCAGAAGTCGTTCTGACGACCCTTCATGCTGGTGGGAAGTTTGACTCCAAATCATACCAGGTCTCCGGCGGTCTTCACGGAGTCGGCATCTCTGTTGTCAATGCCCTCTCAAGCAGGCTTGATCTAGAGATAAAAAGAGATGGCGGCGTCTACAATCAGAGTTATGAGAGGGGCAAGCCTGTAACAAAATTAAAAAAGATAGGCAAAACAAAAAAGACTGGAACAAAGGTTACTTTTGAGCCTGATAGAGAAATTTTGGATTCTGTAGAGTTTAATTTTGAAATTTTAAGCCAGAGATTAAGAGAACTGTCTTTCTTGAATAAAGGACTGAAGATAACTCTTGTTGATGAACGAAGCGACAAGATGAATGAATTTCAGTATAAAGGTGGAATTAAGGAATTTGTGCAGTACCTCAATCAAAATAAAACAATACTCAACCCAAAGCCAATATACTTCGAGTATAAAAAAGATAGCGTTATTGTGGAGATGGCCGTTCAGTATAACGCAAGCTATTCTGAGACTATTTTCTCCTTTGTAAACAATATCAATACGACCGAGGGCGGCACCCATTTAATCGGATTTAAGGCAGCATTAACCCGGTCCATAAACAATTATGCTAATGCTAATAATCTGATTAAAGATTTAACTCAGAATTTATCCGGCGATGACACGAGAGAGGGATTATGTGCGGTTTTAAGCTTGAAGCTTAAAAACCCTCAGTTTGAAGGCCAGACAAAGACAAAACTGGGAAACAGCGAAGTGAAAGGAATAGTGGAATCCATAGTGAACGAGCAGCTATCAATATATTTTGAGGAGAATCCAACCGTAGCCAAAAAAGTTGTCCTGAAGATTTTAGAAGCTGCAAGAGCAAGGGAGGCTGCTCGAAAAGCTAGAGACCTGGCGCGTCGCAAAGGGGTTTTAGAGTCGACTTCGCTTCCCGGGAAACTGGCTGATTGTCAGGAAAAAGATCCTGCTCTCAGCGAGATCTTCATCGTGGAGGGAGACTCGGCAGGCGGCTCAGCCAAGCAAGCCCGGGATCGCCGCCATCAAGCTATCCTGCCTCTTAAGGGGAAAATTCTCAATGTGGAGAAAGCCAAGTTTGACAAAATTCTTAAGAGTGAAGAGATAGGGATAATTATTTCAGCTCTGGGAACTGGGGTTGAGAAGGCAGATTTCAATATAGAAAAACTGCGCTATCATAAAGTCATTATTATGACAGACGCTGATGTGGATGGCTCCCATATAAGAACTCTTCTCATGACTTTCTTTTACCGACAGATGCCTCAACTTGTTGAAAAGGGTCATCTCTATATTGCCCGCCCTCCCTTGTATAAGATAACGAAAGGAAAATCAGTTCAGTATTTAAGAGATGAGCGGTCTTATGAAAAATACATAATTACGAAAATTTCAGAGGAATTCAAAATTAAGATGAGCAGGCAGAAAGAGTATATAAGCGGCGAAAAATTCAGAAAATTCCTCTATAGAATAATTGCCAAAAAGAATTATATCCAGCTGCTGGAGAGAAAAAACTATCCGTTCTTCCTGATCGATATTCTTCTTAGCAGCGGAGTTGAAGACACAGATTATTTGCGCAAGAAGAATCAACTGGAAAAAATCCAAAGCCTTCTCACCGAGAAAGGCATAACCTCAGTTTTAAGAATGGATGAGGAGTATGGACTCCATGAATTAGCGGTCAATTTTCAAATCAACGGCATGAATGTTTCTTGCAAGGTTAACTCTGATTTAATCTCATCAGCTGAATACCGAAACCTCTGCAAAATACACAAAGAATTAGAAAACTTTAGAACTCCTTTTCATGTTTTAAGCGATAGCGAAAAGGTAAAGGTTGAGAACGAAGCAAAGCTTCTCGACTTCCTCTTCCAAAGGGCAAAAAAGGGTGTTGTCATCCAGAGATACAAAGGATTGGGCGAGATGACTCCCCAACAGTTGTGGGAGACAACCATGGATCCAGAGGAAAGATATCTGCTTAAAGTCTCCATACAGGATGCAGTAGAGGCAGATAAAGTTTTTACCATCCTCATGGGAGAAGAGGTTGAACCACGGAGGAATTTCATCGAAGAGAATGCTCTTGAAGCCCAGAACCTGGATATTTAGAGAAAAATTCGGGAGCATTTTAATTCTTTAAAAAGGATAAGGGATGAATAATAAGTCTGCTGAAGTCAGTCTCGAAATGGAGATGAAGCGGTCTTACCTTGATTATGCCATGAGCGTGATCATAGGTCGAGCCATCCCAGATATAAAGGATGGACTTAAGCCTGTTCACCGCCGCACCCTTTATGCCATGTATGAAACTGGAACCGCCTGGAACAAGTCATACAAAAAATCTGCCCGCATTGTGGGAGATGTCATTGGTAAGTTCCATCCTCATGGTGATGCGGCTGTCTATGATACCCTGGTCCGCATGGCTCAGGATTTTAGTCTTCGCTATCCCTTAGTAGATGGTCAGGGCAATTTTG
>CAYUXD010000020.1:15358-16543 GCA_964448655.1 uncultured Eubacteriales bacterium | reverse complement strand
GCTATTCTGAAAGAAGGCTCCTGCTGGGCAAGCCGCATATTGAGAGAAAACGGAGTGAGTGAAGATTTGCTTCTCAAAGCTCTTATGTCCCTCAGAGGAACTCAGAGAATCACAGACCCCCAGCCCGAAGGAAAATATCAGGTTCTCGAGCGCTATGCTCGGGATATTACTTCCCTGGCGAGAGAAGGAAAACTGGACCCGGTCATAGGCAGAGAGGATGAGATCAGGAGAGTTATCCAGGTTCTCTCAAGAAGGACAAAGAACAACCCGGTGTTAATCGGTGAAGCTGGGGTCGGGAAAACCGCCATTGTTGAGGGATTGGCCCAGCGGATTGCCAACGGGGATGTGCCTCGGTCGCTTGAAAACAAAAGGCTTATAGCCCTGGACATCGGCTCATTGATTGCTGGAACGAAATACAGGGGGGAATTCGAGGACAGGTTGAAGGCCGTCCTGAAGGAAATAAAAGAAGCAGGAGGAGAAATCGTGCTTTTCATCGATGAGCTTCATACAATCATCGGTGCAGGGGCTGCCGAAGGCGCTGTAGATGCCTCGAACATGCTTAAACCGCCGCTGGCGAGAGGAGACCTTCGCTGTGTGGGAGCGACGACTCTTAACGAGTATAAAAAGTACATCGAACGAGATGCAGCTCTGGAAAGGAGGTTTCAGCAGGTTTATGTGGGAGAGCCATCGGTTGAGGAGACGATATCCATCTTAAGGGGGTTAAAGGAAAAGTATGAAGTGTACCACGGGGTAGCTATCAAGGATTCTGCTCTTATAGCGGCTGCCACCCTTTCTGACCGGTATATTGCTGACCGTTATCTTCCCGACAAGGCTATAGACCTGATCGACGAAGCCGCTTCCCGCATCAGGATAGAGATAGACAGTATGCCTGAGGAAATAGACGAGCTCGAAAGGAGGATTATCCAGCTTGAGATTGAGAGACAGGCCTTAAAAAAAGAGAAAGACAAAAGTGCCGAAGAGAAATTAGACAAACTGACCAAAAATCTGGCCGATCTGAAAGAACAGAGCAGCGTTCTCAAGGCTCGCTGGCAGAGAGAAAAGGAATTGATTGATGTCCTGAACAGGCTTAAGGAGCAGGTGGATTCCCTTAAGATCGAGGAGCAGAATGCAGAAAGAGCGGGCGATTTGGAGAAGGTGGCAGAAATCAGGTACGGGAAGATGATT